>WJKO01000527.1 GCA_014729055.1 Promethearchaeota archaeon
ATCATTGTCCCATAGCAGGTATTATATGGCCGTTTGGATTTTGTATTTCTCTGGCAGAAAATGCACATGAAAATGGTGTAGATTTCCTTTTTAATAGTCCAGTCATAAATATTACAAAAAAAGGTGATATATTTGAGATAAATGCTGGAACTAATCTTATTCGTGCAAAATATGTGGTTAATGCTGCTGGATTATACGCGGATAAAATGTCAGAGATGGTTGGCGATAAGAGTTTCAGTATAAGACCAAGAAAAGGTGAATATATTATCCTTGATAAAAATGCGATGAATTTAAGTATGGTCTTATTTCCCATACCGACCAAGTTTAGCAAAGGTATTTTAGTATGCCCAACAACTCACGGGAATACATTTGTAGGGCCTAATTCCAATTTAATAGATGATAAAGAAGATATTGCTACGACATCCGATGGATTAAATGAAATTATTACTGGTGCAAGAAAATTATTTCCAAGCGTACCTATTAGAGCAGCAATCACAAATTTTGCTGGCTTAAGAGCAATTAGTAGCAGAGACGGGGACTTTATTATTGAACAAAGTAAAGTCGAGGGATTTATACACGTTGCTGGAATCTGTTCACCAGGACTCAGTTCATGTTTAGCGATAGCTGATCGTGTCGTTCTTGATATTATGAAAGAGGAAATGGGCATCAAATTACAAGAAAATCCAAAATATAATCCATATAGAAAACCCCAAAAACGGCTAAAAGATATGAGAGAAGATGAGCTTGGGGAAGCGATCGCACAAAATCCGAAGTGGGGTAAAGTTATTTGCAGATGTGAGACCGTTACCGAGGCAGAAATTGTCGAAGCAATTCATAGACCAATAGGAGCGCGGAGTCTAGATATGATAAAACAAAGGCTTCGTCCAAGAATGGGGCGTTGTCAAGGAGCTTTTTGTACCCCTAAATTATTGAAAATTTTATCAAGAGAACTAAAAATTCCAATTCATAAGATTAAGAAAAATATTAAAGGTTCAGAATTAATTTTTGGAAGAACGAAAAATCTGGAATCCACTATCTGGGAGGGAGAAGTATGAGTTCATGCCAAATAGAAAAGAGAGAAACAGATGTTGCAATTATAGGCGGAGGTCCCGCAGGATTAGCGGCCGCAATGGCGGCTTATAAAGCAGGTGTAAAGGTTACTATAATTGAACGGGATTTTGAATTAGGAGGAATCTTGCAACAATGTATTCATAACGGCTTTGGATTAAGGTATTATAAAGAAGAATTAACGGGTCCAGAATATGCACAGCGTTTCATTAATGATATAAAAAATACAAATATAGAGGTTCTATTAGATTCAATGGTTATAGATTTAACACCTGATAAGATGATTACTGCATTAAACAAGAATAAAGGAGTGTTAAAAATAAGAGCAAAAGCCGTTATCTTAGCCATGGGTTGCAGAGAGCGGACTCGAGGGGCTATTAATGTACCAGGAACTAGACCCGCAGGGGTCTTCTCCGCAGGAATGGCACAGAGATTGATCAATATGGAGGGACTTTTACCTGGTAAAAGGATAGTTATCTTAGGTTCTGGGGATATCGGATTGATAATGGCTAGACGGCTAACTTTAGAGGGTATGAAAGTGCTATGCGTAGCTGAAATATTACCATATTGTTCAGGATTAGTTCGTAATAAGGTACAATGTTTAGATGATTATAACATACCTCTCTATTTAGGACATACAATAACATCTATTAAAGGAATAAGAAGAGTAGAAGGTGTGACTATCTCCCAAGTTGATGCAAACTGGAAGCCCATTGAAGGAACTCAAAAAGAATTTGAATGTGATACGGTTCTATTCTCTGTCGGACTTATACCTGAAAACGAAGTATCCGAGAAAGCAAATATTAAACTAGATAAAACAAATGGTCCAACAGTGAATGAATATTTGGAAACTAATGTTCCGGGAATTTTTGCATCTGGAAATGTTTTGCAAGTGCATGATTTAGTAGATTGGGTAACACTTGAAGCTGAAAATGCTGGTAAAAATGCAGCAGAATATATTAAAAATATAGCACGTTGTGGAAAACTAATTACCCCAATTAAGACAATTCCTGGAGAAAATGTAGGATACGTAGTACCGCAACGAATAGAATATTTGGATGATGAAAAAGTCGTGAAATTTTCGTTTAGACCAAGAAGTCCAGCACGTAATGTGATAGTAGAATTCATTTCTAACGGAGAAGTATTTTATAAACGAAAAAAGAAACACGTCATACCAAGTGAGATGTTAAATCTTAAAGTAAAGTTGAAAACAGACCAACTCGGTAAAAATATAACAATAAATATACGCAATCGGGAACAAGCAAAGGAGGACACATAAATGGTGGATGTAGAGGAAATTGATTTGAAGAATGTCAACTTAGAGAAATATGATAAGAAAGTCGGTGATTCGAAGGACTTTGTTTGTGTTATTTGCCCAAATAGTTGTAGGTTACATGTTGAAGTAGGTCCTACTGGTGAGGTAGATGTTCAAGGATATCAGTGTAAAAGAGGATTTGAATATGGAATTCAAGAATTTCTACAACCAATTCGAATGTTAATAACAACCATGAAGATCGAAAATGGCGTATTGCCGGTTATTCCGGTTAGATCCAATAAAGAAGTTCCACGAGAAAGGATATTTGATGCAATTGAGGTTGTTAATCAAACAGTTGCTCAAGCACCAGTAAAAATGGGAGATATCTTGGTAGATAATTTGTTAGATTTAGGCATACACGTAATTGCATCACGAGATATGGAAGCAAAATAAGCTTCCAATATAGCGTGTTCTAAAATCAATTTTTCCAATTATTCTTATTTTTTTCCCTCCAAATAAACTTTAAATTACTTTAAGAAGATATTTGATATATTCTATAAAATTGATAAGGAAGTTAACTTTTTGAGATCTTATATCGGGAATATCCCGGCTGAAATATATGAAGCCTTTGAACAAAAAGACTATGGATACTCGTTATTAGTCAAAGGCAATGCAGGCGTGGGAAAGAGTACATTTGCATTTACACTACTATCGAGTTTAAGCAACATTGAACCGATTTATATATCTACAAGGGTTGCACCAAACTCATTATATTCACAATTTCCGCTTATTAAAGAGAAATTAAAAGAAGAAAACATATTGGACGCCACAAGGACTTATATTCCTCCCGTAGATAGCAGTAAGAAATTAAAAACACATCTCTTAAGAACTATTAGATTTGCCGATACGCCAGAGTTTTTAAAAATAGTGTATGATAAAGTGGAAGAATGTAATAACCCCGTAATTGTAATAGATTCTTGGGATGCTGTTATCGGCTCTAATTCAAGAGATAAGATCCAAGAATGGGAAACTATGTTAACCGAATTTGTAAGACAATTGAAAATAAAATTATTATTAATTACAGAAACGTCGGATAAATCATTTTTAGATTATATTGTGGATAGTATTATTACACTAGTAGATGCTGAAACTAACGGACGAACATTACGAGAAGTTACTATAAATAAAGTTAGAGGAATTGAAAGAAGACAGAAGAGATATACATTTACTCTCTATAATAATGAATTCAAATATTGCAATGCGTATTTTCAACCGTCGATGGTGTTAAATTCTAAACATTATAAGTCCAAATCTTGGAACGTAATTAGATCAGAGAATGAAAATCGGTTTTCAACGGGAAACTCTGAAATAGATCGATTGTATCACGGTGGATTAAGAACCTCAACACTCAATCTGTGGGAGATAGAGTCCAATGTTCCTCTTTCAGCGGGTTCGGAAATCTTTCTCAGGATGGTATGTAATTTTGTGTCACAGGGTTTGGGTACAATTATCTATTCTATGGATGGTGTTAATTCTAGGTTTATTGACAAAAACAAATTATTCTTTCACTTGAGTATGGAAGATATTGGTGCTAATATAAGGTATATGGTAGAAGATATACCAAATGTGAAAGATAAAACTGAAATTAGACCATACGTAAAAAAGTTTCAGTTAAAAAATTTTGTTGAAACTTTTGCCGATACATATACCTTTCTCGCAGAGAAAACTTCTTTTAAACCAGTTCTATCCATCATATCTTATGATTTCTTGAAATTTATGGGCGATGCGTCAGATATTTCAAATGAAATCTATAACCAATTGAAATTTGTTAGAAACTATAATATTATAGAAATAGGTATCGTAAACCAATTAAGTAACGTAACACATGCTCCAGATATATCACCCGTTCGTAGGAACTTCTCGTTGGAAAATATTTCATATTTCTTTGACACACACATGAAAATGATATATAATAACAATGCAATATTTATTTACGGTATTAAACCATGTTCTGGTATGTATTGGTTGAAATTTATAAACGACCCCAGTGACCTAATGCATAGAATAGAACTGATTCCAATGGTTTGAAGATAAGGTTAATCATAGATTATACTAGAGGAGATTTAATTGTCTAAATCAAAAATAAAGCTGAAATGCATTTTTATAGGAAATCGCTCGGTGGGAAAAACAAGCATAATTCTGCGATATACGAAAAATGAGTTTACATCTGGATATATACCAACAATAGGCGCAGATTTTACGACCATAGATTTAAAGTTTGATAAAGATGAAGATGAATTTATCCACGATCAAACCGAAATTCTTGATGGTTTTGGACTTGATATTGCAAAATATGAAACCCTTAAAATTCATTATAATAATGATGATAAGATCTACGTTTGGGATCTTGCTGGTCAACGATTGTTTCAAAAGATCCGTCGCTATTATATGTCGAATGCATTTATTTCAATTTTAATTTTCGATATAAACGACTATGAAACGTACGATTTAGAGAATTGGATAAACGATTTAGAAGAAATGAGCCCAGATTCAGAACTTATTATAGCAGCTAATAAAACCGATTTGGTCGAGACGGATAATAAAAAGATTGTTAAAAGGATAAAGAAACTAATAAAAAGATATAATCATGATGTGTATTTAGTTTCTGCTAAATCGGGAGAAGGTATAAAAGAATTATTTATTAGATTGAAACTGCTCGTTATGCAAAAATTAGAGGATGCTTAAAATATATTTGTTCGTAAAATCCTCACTTAATTAAGTCAGGGTAATCTTTTTCAAGCTTTTCCATTTCTTTTTTGAAATAATTTAAGATTTCAACGTGTTTAATATCTACACAATTCATAAAATAATCAAGGAACTCATTTGCTTGCTTTTTCTCCTCTGAACTATACTCGTATTCCTCTGATTTGTTACCAAATTGAATATTGAATTCCTCAATACCCCAGCGTATTTTCTTCTTCTCGTAGTATATTAATTCAGTCGTATAATCTATTCGAACCTGCATTTGAAACACGTCGTGAATTTATTTTTTTTTAATATATTAATTCTATCTAACGGTTATTAGTTCATATATTAAAATGTTACCCCTTTTATTCTATGCAAAATCAATAGGAAAAATATATCGGATTTAATTCTTCCGACAAATATTTGAAAAAAAAATAATTTATCACTTAAGTACATCTTTAAGAAAAAAGTCATTTTTTCTAAATTATAATCATGTATAAGGATGGAATAATTGGGAATATGTCGGCGGAATCATTTATTCCTCCGAATTCTTACCAGACATGTTAGTTGTCTTTTATGAGAGTTATATCGGTGGTTATGGAACCGATCAATCGTATGCTTCTTTAAGAATTTAATTTGAAATATAAAAATTCTACTTAAAAAAAAGATAAAAGGTATCCCAACTAATTTATAGACAAAAAATCAAAAATTATTATTGAGACTGAATAGTACGATGCAGATACCTTTTAAGGCATTTAATTATAAGGATAATTACTCCCCGTTTGTATTTGTGAGTTATGCACATAAAGATAGAAATGAAGTCTATCCTATTATTAATCAACTGCATAAAAGGGGAATACCAATATGGTACGACGAGGGTATTGAACCAGCAGATGAATGGCTCGAAACGATTGCTGATGCACTTTCGCACTGTAGAGTATTTCTTGTGTTTATTTCAAATAATTCTATTAAACGGAATAACGTGAAGCGCGAAGTTCATCAAGCCATGAAAAGATATGATAAAGATGAAGTTAAAATCGTTCCCGTTTACTTAGAAGATACTGTACTTCCTAAAGGTTTGAGTATTGTTTTAGATCCAATTCAAGCATTTTTAAATTGTGATATCGAGGATCTAATAGAACGATTGCAAAATATTCAAAACCCAGATATTTCCCGTAAACGTCTAATAGAGAAAGCAGAAGAGTATATGAAGCAACAAAAATGGAATAAAGCCGAAAACACATGGAAAGAGATTGGAAATCTCACTTCAGAATTAATGTTATCAGAGAATTCTGATGAGATTGAAAAAAAGATTGCGTTATGTAAGGAAAAAAGAACCTTAAACCAGAGGAAAGGAAAAAGAAAAAAGCATACCCGATATTTGAAAGGCAAGGATATTAAACCGCTTGATGATCCAGGTGAATACTTGGTAACTTTACATGTCGTGAATAAAGGGGAAGTTGTTATCGAAAACTTTGTTTTAATTGATAGAATCCCAGATAACTTTGAATATTTTATAATATCTGACGCACCAGACATTATTGATATTCAAGGGGTTGATACATTAAAATGGACGATCCCTTCAATACCACCAGAAAGTAGATGTGAAATCCAATATATTTTAAAGGGAGAAGGTAATATCTCTGATGAACAAGAATCTTACTAAGAGGATTATCTATTTATCAAGATTGGAAAAGTTTTGTAATTTCTAAATCATATTGGTTTATTTTCAAGATTTTTAATTAGTTGGTTTACATCTTCAATAGTTGGTGAATCTTCAGGTAATTCTTCGAGAATATGATTGGCCACATCTACAGCAGCATCAATAAACTTCATTTTACCCAGTAATTCTGCAATCTGTATTTTATAGTCTCTATCAAGTTTGTCTTGATAGGATAATAACCCATCTTTTATGGATAACAATTGATCTTGAGGAACAATTAGAGACTTATCCCGCATAATGAGGTTAATTAGTTCCTTATAACTATGCATTATGGCATAACCCTCGGAATCTGAATATTTTTGGATGTCTTGTATACATTTTTCTACGAAAACTTGGGCTTTTTCATATCTTTTTACCTTAAACGAGGTGTATGCAAGTTGATTAAGCGTAAATTGGTAAAGGAACCTACTTTTTATTTCATCTATGATTTTTTCTTCTATAAAATCGATTAAATTCGGTAGATCGAATTTCTCAACGACATCCAGTATGAAAAAAGAAATTGTTTGACGAACTCTTGAATCATGCATTCTGGTGTTTTTTATAAACGAAACAAGAGCATACTTTACGGTATCCATTGCATCATCTATATCGGGGGGTTTATGAGCGAATTTATTGAATGCAGTGGATAGTACTTCTCTCAGTTTATCTTGATCATCAAATTCGAACTGAAAATATTTCCCCCATTCAGGTTGAGGTCCTTCGGGCTTTTTAGCAATTTTACGCTTCTTTCTTCCGCGCTTTTTAGATCGTCTTTTGGACTTTCTCGCATTAAAGAGATTTAATTTCGGGACATCTTCTTCATTAATTGCATAGAATAACAATTGATTCTCTTTTACAACGAGAGCATAATGTTGATCGTCATTAAGATCTCCTCGTAAATCTTTCGGAATCGTAAAACCTGTTTTATTCCTCTTTACATGCCAGCATTTTTCTTTTGGAATAAAATGATCAACTAATTTTTTTGTTTGTATTTCTGAAATGGAATCTTCATCATCTTCTTCATCATCTTCTTCATCGTCTTCTTCATCGTCTTCTTCATCATCTTCTTCATCGTCTATATCTTGAACTGCATCTCCTGCCTTATTCCCGTTTTCTTTGCCATCATCTGATTTTTCTAATCTCACACTACCTCTGGGAGGAGTTGCTTTCTTCAGCAAACTATCCGCAATAGCATCTGCGAGTTCTAAATCCTCTAAATCTTCTTCATCTACATCGTCAACATCGATCTCTTCTATTTCATCGTCATTTGATTCTTCTTTCTCTTCTTTTGACATTCTAATTCACAACTTAGCTAAAAAACTATCTGATATGTTTTCAGTACGAACAATCTATAAAAATAGAAATAGTACCTTTCTATTTAATTTTGTCAGATTTTAAAGA
>WJKO01000528.1 GCA_014729055.1 Promethearchaeota archaeon
TTGATAATGTGTGTTTTAAACGATCTAATTTATCAATTTCATCAACTTGTAAAGAAATAACTATAAATCCAAAATTAGGTTTTATCGCCCGTTTACTTGCAGACAATGTGTATATTAAAACATTCTTATCAGATTCTGTTATTTGGATATTGCTTGAAGATCCTAATCCCTTGATTGTCATTAAGTACTGTAATAAACCTTTAGAATCGATTGTTGCTTTCTCGGGATATGATTTTTCAACAAAAGAACCTATGGTATCATCCCAACCTACTAAAAATATCTTCAAATCTGATCTCCCCGGAACCTATCATCCTAGTTTGTCCAAATAACTCTGAATTTTCTCTGGAAATGTCTTGATATCTATTGGTTTAGCAATATAGTCGTCAAATCCTGCTGATAAAATCTTTTTTTTATCTTCAGGAAATATATACGCTGTGATAGCGATGCATTTTAAATCTTTTATTTTTTCATTACTTCTTATCTTTTTAATCAGATCGAGTCCATTGATAGCTCCTTTAATGTCTATATCACTTAGTAACAAATCAGGAGGAGATTGTAAAATATAATCAAAAGCAGCCGTTCCTGATTTTTCAAAAATTATATCCATATCTAACTGTTTCAATATAATAGAGTATAGATCGATATTTAGATCTTCATCTTCAATTATTAAAATTGTCCTTTTTATCATATTTAACTCATCGATATAAGTTTGAATTTTCTTAATAACTCTGAATTGGTTTTATATCCATTTTCTCCAATTTTAGCAATTGTTGCGTTGATTTATCTATATTCTTAACTGCTTTTTTTTGATTCTGACTTAATTTGCCTAGACTTTCCTGAGAAAGTAGTTGTGTATATCCTTGTATTGCACTTAAAATGTCTATCCTTTTGTGTTCTATTACTCCTTGACCTATTGAAGCTAATAATTCCCTATTTAGTTCTTTTTCTCTATTTAATATATATTCATCTAATTCAGCTGTTTTCAAATTATTGTCATTTTTACGCGCTTTGTCTTTATATCCTTCAATAATCCTTTTTAGAATCTGTTTTGGAATAAGATACATGTTATAATGGACAAAACAGAAAAGTGCACATCGCATAGTGTTACCACGCAAACGTTGATCGTATATTTTAAATTTCATAACTTGCACTAAAACATTATTCAGAAATATAGATAATATATTCGATTTTGTATTTAATCCATCTTGAATCAAGTTTCGGGAATTGCCCCAACTGCGCAGCCATTCACAATTGATCGATGGATTTATGCACGTTGGTCCTAATTTATGATCATATATTCCGATTAAAATCCTATATTTTGCCACATACTTACACCATAATATTATAATTCTATTTACATAATAAGGAGATTCTACAAATATAAGATGGTCATAATCCAACATATAAACTATTCGTCAATTATTTTTTTTTGGACACTCCACTTAATTATTAAAATACATATTCAATCTTATGCAATATCGTCGAAAAAACCGAATTTGGTTCTATGGACTTCTGATGACTAATATAATATGTCATTGTTTAATTTTAGGTATTCAATGAATAATATTGAGTGTTATATTTCTAAAAATATATATTTTGGGATGAAATGTTTCTTTAGAATGTTATGATTTATTGGAAACTTTCCAATATTTATTCCAAAGTTTATGAACTTCCTATGAATTCCAAAACTCTGTCAACAGTTTTAAGTGTTGCTTTTTCACTGAAGATTATTACGAAAGCTATAGAATATTTGTTATTTTTCAGACCTCGGATTATAACTTGGTTCCCTTTATAAGATTTTACAATACCTTCTGCCAAAAAGTCACCATTCTTTATTTTACTAAAAGATTTATTTATACTTTTTACAAAATTGATTACGTTATACATACTGAGAACTGAGATATCATCACTTCTACGTTCACTAATGACTCTATAATCCCGATTAAGAAGAATTAATGCAGAGGATTCACCTTTTAACAGCAGATCTTTAATAAACTGTTCTAATTCCGTTCCTTTCTTCGATAAATCATTCAAGATTATTTGCATTGAACGAAATAAAGTATGTATAAAATTTGGATCAATAGAAGTAAATACTACCTTTATTCCTAAGTCTTTCTGTATTTTTTTCTTTACATCTTCAAATATTTTTACTCGTTCTTCTGGATCTATCGCGATCAAATCAATTTTGTGACAAAAACTAAACATCCTCGCATTAGGTGCATATTTTTCTTGAACAGACATTGCTTTTTTTAAATTTGTTAATATTTCTTTAGAATTTTTCATCCAATCTTCTATGTCAAATACATACACAATAGCATCAGAGCTACCAAAAGACATTTCTTTCTCAATGTCCTCTCCATCTAAAAACCGAGACATCTCTTGTCCTGAAGAATCTAATACACCTATATCTGTATCAATCCAAGCACATTTATAATGCTCAACCCCCAAAGTAGGTTCGGGAGAACCAAAATCACTTAATAGTTTATCAGGCTGCTCTCCTTCAAAGAAAGCTTTTGTAATACAAGTTTTACCCGCAGCAGGTGGACCAATGATAAAGATCTTTTTTGATACCATATTTTACACATCGAATTAGTTGCTTATTTCTATATATATATTCTTAAAAGATTATAGAATATTTTTATTTTTAATTATCTATTAATATTAAAGTTTCCAGCTGATGAATTCTTGATCAAACTTGATCACTATAAAAATCAGCTTATGATCTGTATAAAAACCGCACTTAATTAAAATTTAATATTTTCCTTACACATGGATCGG
The DNA here is from genome assembly GCA_014729055.1 of Promethearchaeota archaeon. Taxonomy (GTDB): domain Archaea; phylum Asgardarchaeota; class Lokiarchaeia; order Sigyniarchaeales; family Promethearchaeaceae; genus WJKO01. Next base: position 2,779 of record WJKO01000528.1, read on the forward strand.
CACAAATCGGCATAAATATAACCTTAAATTTGATTAACTTGGTATATAAATCCTAAACGATGTGTAATTTTCGGTAGATTTAATCGTTATAAAACCATTATGTTTTTTTACAATAGAAAGTGATATAGATAATCCCAACCCCGTACCTGTTTTTTTTGTAGTATAAAAAGGATTAAAAAGGTTAATTAGATCTTTTTCATCAATTTGAGGCCCATTATTAATAAAATCTATAACATAATAAGAAACTTCATCAATTATACTTCCAAA
>WJKO01000529.1 GCA_014729055.1 Promethearchaeota archaeon
ATTCTTTAAGTTTCTCTTGTGCTTTAAATGAATCATCTTCTGACTTTTTATTAAGAATATCTATAAGCACTTGAGTATCAACAACGGCCATCTCATTCCTGAGTAGATCTATATTTTCTGGATGGTCAATTAAAAACTCTACGAATTGTGAGAAATGAACTTCCACTTCTTTTTTTTGTCCTTGAATTAGTCGTTCAACTGAGATTTTCCCGCTATCTGTTTCAAGGATTACATTTTCTGGAAGTTTGTCTAACAATTTAATTGAAAGTTTGTCCTTTATTAGATCAGTTGACTTGTGATAAATAACCTCAAACACTAGTCTTAAAGCTGCTTCTATATAACGAAATAATCTGCTGAGGAAATCTGAATAGTATTTTTGATCCAATTTAACTTTTAAACTGAAATTTAGGTTCTCAAGATTAAAGATATGAACATTGAAGTAATCTTCATTAAGGGTTTTTCGTGTATTAGACCACCAACAAGCATCGTCCGGATGTTTGCTGTACATTTTCATAGCGTGTTCCAGTTTTTCAAGCAGATTTATGTATTTATGCTTCCGATTACCTTCGCAATTCACCAGATGGTTTTTTGTTATTTTTTGCATCTCTTTGTAAAAGAATCGCAATTTTAATGAATTTAGCTGCCAATCCATGAGCTTTTCGCTATCTGTTTCTAAGTTATATGTTTTTGCCAGATCATACGCCAAATCGTAGTCATGGTGTTCTAGAAGTGTTTCTAACTGAATTTTAAAATCTTTTTTAATTAAACGGGAAGCAACGTCATAAGTCACTACCTGACTTGTACCTTCCTTTAAATAGAGTTCGGTAAGATGCGTTTTAAAATGTTGTACGCTGGCATGAAGTAACCCGTGGATCATTGCCGTAGTTGACTGAGTTATCGAAATGTAAGTCATGATCTTATTAGAAATTTGTTCTATATGCTTCGTATATTCTTTAAACATCAACTGGAAATCCACGGGAGCTTTCTTCAGTATACATATATTCCCTGAACATTTGATATCATACTCTTTAAGATAGTACTCGGTAAAAACTTTAGCAAGCTTGCCGATATATATCGTATCTTTGTGGGAAAACTGGGAGATATCCTCTTGATCTGTGCAAAAATAATAAAAAATTATCTCGAGCTCGGTGTTATCATTCTCGGTTCGAAAATGATCCAAAAAAGGTTGTATAATGGGAAATGATAGACCGCTTATCAGATTATAATCATGCGTAGATTTAAATTTTTCAAAATATTTTTTCGTATATTCTCTTAAATCGGTGATATCTGGCTCATCACAAAACTTTATATCACGATTTCCTATATTTGTTAAAAAATTAATTTTCATTAGCTGCACAACCCACTACTCATCCCACTTTAGTTTTATCCAACCAAATGGCGCAGAATTTTTTTCTTGAACCACTACAAACTTTCGAGTTTCGGGATAGATAATATCTGTGTATCTAAAATCCGCATCTACATGATATTTTAAGTCAACAAACCGAGAGTTACGTTTTTTTGACTTTACTTTACATAGCCACTCTTCATTTAACATAGGAAAGCTCGGAGAATTACGATGTGGAATTATTAAACCGCGTTCGGTTCTAGCAATAGCGGAGTTGGGATTCTTTCTATCTGGTTCACTAAACCTAACTCTAATCAACCGTGTGAAGTCTAATAATATTTGGGGGTCATCCCAATAGATTAAAAACATCGTAGTTCCGATAAATGAAGAACCTTGTCCTAATCGGAGTAAACATTCGTTACTACTCAAATTCTCCGATACATTTTTCAGACCCTTATAAAATGTCAAGACACCCTCGAGATTACTATCATCACAATATTCAAAACATTCAATTTCAAAATCAATTATTCGTTTTGTAAACTCGTTGGCTGCGTCAATAAGGTTTTCTTTATTAAGATCGAATGTGGTTCTTATTTCGTTGATAAAAGTTGAATTAATTAACTTGTCGTCTATTTTTATCGAACACAACGCTTGAAAATCTTTTTCTAACACTTCATGGTACACAGGGCTATGAAATTTTAAATCGTATAAATGATATATGACCGATTTCTTAACCGACAAACTCTCTGATTCGTGAGATAGACGTGCATCGGAAATCATTAATCCGCGAAATAAATCATTTTTTGGATTTGGTTGATCGTGTCTTCGCAGATAGCTTTCGAGAGTCGAATATACATCCTTCTTTTTGCGCGTTCGATTCAGACTATCTATTAATTGATCTCTTAATCTTTCGTTATTTAATAAACAATAATAATATACGGCTGTTTTTAAGGAACCTTTAATGCTGGATCCAGGAATATAAGGAGTATCCGCAGTTTTAATAAATTGATTAATTTCATTCTTTCCAATTGGTGAGTCCAGTTTTAACTTCTTTTTAATATAATTCTTCCAATCTAAACCATAATCCCCGAAAAATTGCCTCAAATCGCCTTTCCAAATGTTATTATGAAAATGCGTGTTAATCTGATTTGTGAAATCCTCGATCATTTCTACTGGAACATCTTGCCATAGACTATCTCGATCAAGGATAAAAACGGTGTGTTCATCTTTTATATAATCGAGTTGTGAATACGCATCACCCGAACCAATAAAAATAGGCGATAGACCAGTAATACTAACTTTTTCACTATTCATTCGATTCCACCTCATTGCCTAAATGTACAAAAAAACCTATACCATTTTTATAGACGGGATGTAATGAAGTTTTCAATTCATCTGATGCTACTTGAATGATTTTACCTTTGATTTTCTCCGAAAAGATGCCCCCCTCGCGCATAAATCTATGGTCCATTATTCGCGACCCGGAGTTATTAGGAGATGTAACATATCCACTTCTTTCTATCAGTGAATAATATTTTATTCGCGGCAAATCTGAATTTACCGGATAGAGTAATGATAAATTTTCATATGGTCCTGCTATCTCTTCATTGAAGATCTCGGGCAAGTTCTCAACAACCTTGATATCATCACATAACCCACACCCAATGCTTCGTTTACCCCCAATTCCCTCATCCTTGATATATTTGATAGAGGTTATGACCTTATTAATTTCCTCTTCTGTTAGACCATCGTCATTTAAGAAGAAATAGTATCCGGGTTTCGTTTTATATCGTTTCCTTTTATCTTTAACAAAATACTCAGATGATACTAGCTTCAATTTCTGAATTGTGAATGGTTCCGAGGAATTATCTATACGGTTGATTCGCACTTTTTCCTCTGTATAAGTATCATAAACTGCCCACTTGCCTTGAATACTATCCAGTATATTGTATTCTTGATCCTCCAGTGCTTCACTTATACCTAAGATATCTAAATCGCTTGAATCTAAGAGATATTTATCGGAAAAGATATGGTATCTAGTAAAATCAAGATCTATTCCCGATTGTATCTTCTTTAAAACGCCAAAGGAAATGTATTCAATTCGTTTTAGAAGCTTTAGATTAAGATCAACAATTTTTTGAGATTTTTCAGAAAATGGGAGTCGAAGCATAGGTTTTGGTATGAATTTCAACGTGTTTTTTAACTTATCTTGATAAAAAACATCCAAATAATGAAATGCAGACGAGATCTGAAACACTGGTAATGTTGTGTCTGCACTATGAATGATTTTTGATAGAAATGATTCAAGTGCTTGTTTTCCATAGAGTAATCTGAAATTATTACAGATTGTACTGAAAATAGTGTCACTATGGATTATACTGCTTAATCCGCTTGCATCATCGCTGCCAATACTGAATATATTACGATTATTGCAGACTAATTTTATTAACAACATCTTTTTTCCATGTGTCCTTCTCTATTATGCTAAGATCATCTATATTCGCAATTATTTCTTCTTCTTGTTCAAGTTCATAATATGCTTTGTTCCGCAAGGAAATAACAATATCTTTAAAACTAACCTTTCCACTACCCCGTGTACCGCTACCGCCGAGATAATCATCCATTAAGAGTTTAAACCCCATAAATAATGTATCCAATAAATTCTTATCTTCTAATTGATACATGTTAATGATAATCTCAAAATCAAATAGAGTACCCTTTGGAACCCGCTCAAGATGACGCGGAGTCGCTTCAGCTGTGATCCTATTGATACTATTCTCACTTTTGTCTTCGGTATAAAGTAGATCGAGATTCTTAAAGATTTTCGTTCGATTTTGTTCAAAATGTTCTATGTCTAAATAAGCGTCTCTAAAGATCCCTCGTACAGGTTTTTTTCGTTCAATTGAACCAAATATATCCATTATATCGTCATATTCCTTAGATTCATTAGATTCATTAGATTCAAATCTATGTATGATCATCTTTTTATCAAAATAACCCAATCCGTCGTCCTCATCATTAGATCTGAGCGGATATTTAGCTTTTTCTAATAACGATCTCATTTTTCCTTTGATTGAACTTCCAGGTATATATGGGACGCCATCAGCATCTTTAATAACGGGACTGTCCATCCCTCCTATATCTAATGCAACGGGATTTCCTCCAATGGCAAGTCCAGTTTCAATTTTTATTTTTCCTTTCAGTATTACTTTTGCTTTAAATATTAATTCGTTTGACATAGTCTATTTCCCTCCATACGCTTTATGATATGCTACAATTGCTTCAAAAAATTCTTTAAATCCCTTTAAAGTCTGATCATTACTCACATTTTTGATAAGTGTATCCAAAACCTCAGACAAATCCCTCAAACTCTTATGCCGACCTTTCTGATATGCAATCTTTGGTC
>WJKO01000530.1 GCA_014729055.1 Promethearchaeota archaeon
ATTTTACTAATTGTCCAAGAGATTTTTTCATCTTTCGCATAAGAATTATGTTTTCAAACTCATGGAAGTGTGCTAATTGTAGAAATTGAAAAGGCGGTCCATTTACTCTTTGGCTATTTTCAAATTGATTTAATTCATTTGGTCTATAGGGTGCATAATGTCCAATTTTCTCTAATTGTTGTTTAAACATAGGATCATCATCTGATTCAAACATATTATGATTAAATAGGAGCGTTTTCTTGTCGATAAATTTACTCTCGGGAACCTTAATAATCTCTTTTGTTAGAAGCTTATATATAAGACCTTTGAATCTGTTATAATCTCTCGGTGGGCGCATTATAGGATTAATCTCAAATATTTTGCTTTTTCTCGTATGAACATATATTCTTAGTAGATTGAGTTTATTGATAACGCTCCCTAATGAGTCTAAGATAAATTTATGGACAATATCGGGTCGACCACGCGATTGGTAGTTTCTTAAATTTTTTAACGACGAATGATGAAAAGACATATCCAAAATTTTTGCGATATTTCCATATTTTTTGATATTCTTCTTGACCGACGGATGTTTTCTTATTGCTTTAGGTATTAGTTCTAAAGCGCTTTCTGTTAAGATTAGATACAACATTACTTATGACTTCCTTTATCGTGTTTTTAGGTGATACACTTTGTTTTTTCACGATTCATTGATTTTTTTGTTTTAAAAAATTGTATTAGGTTAGATTGGATGCTTTTTTACGAACATAGAATTTTCTCAACTCATCAGCAATCAGCAAACTTAACGCACCCGCTATAATAATGATCCAATCAATCCAACCTAATGGTGTGGTCCCTAATATCACGTTCATAAACGGAACTTGCACTGCAATAATTTGCAAGGAAATTGAAATAAGTAATCCAATAGCAATGCTTCTGTTGGACCAGAAACCAAGTTGAAAGATAGATTGCGAGCGCGATCTACAATTAACGGCGTTAATTATCTGATAAAAGGCCAGTGCATTAAAGGCAAGCGTTTGTTTTTCAGTAATTGGTGCACTCCCACCATGTAGTTGTGAGATTAATAATACGCCTCCTGCCATAACAACCGCTGTAAAAAGGATCTCAAATAATATTGACTTATTCAATATTTTCTCATTTATGGCGTTCGGAGGGCGTTTCATCACGTCAGATTCTTTCGGTTCACGTGCAATAGCAACCGTTAAACCCCCATCAGTCACCAGATTGACCCAAAGAATTGCTAGTGCCGTAAAAAGCGGTGAACTATCCGTTAAAATTATAATACTTAGCAGAATTGTCAGAACCTCACCAATATTCGTTGTGAGCAGAAATTTTAGACCTTTTTTAATATTATCAGCAACTACACGACCTTCCTCAATTGCGTTTACAATACTTGCGAAGTTATCGTCGGTTAAGACCATTTTTGCTGTTTCTTTGGTAATATCCGTCCCAGTAATACCCATTGCAATTCCAATATCTGCCGCCTTTAAAGCAGGCGCATCATTCGCACCATCCCCTGTCATGGCTACAATATTTTGTTTTCTGCGGAGTGAATTAACCACCCGAAACTTGTGGGTTGGAGATACCCGCACGAAGGCTGCGACCGCCCCTATTTTTTGGTCTAACATTTCATCGGTCATATTTTCAAGTTCGGTTCCTTCAATGATTTCTGACTCGGGTTTTACAATACCAATTTCTTCTCCGATTGCTTTTGCCGTAAGCTTGTGATCGCCAGTTGCCATAATAACTTGGATGCCTGCTGTTCTCGTTAAAGTAATTGCTTGCTTAACTTCTTCACGAGGGGGGTCTATCATCCCGACTAATCCAAGAAATGTTAATTCCTTAACATTCCTATTGGCACCGCGTTCTGCAAAATCTAATATCTCTTTCTTCAAACCATCGATATTTCCTATCTTAAAGGTTGCGGTAGCAAATCCCAAGACCCGCAAACCGTTGCTGGCAAATTCTGAGCTAATATCTAAAATTTGTTTAGCAGTTTCCTCAGAGAGTGTCTCTAATCCTCCTTTCATTAGTACAGTTTTGCATAAATTAATTACAGATTCGGGTGCTCCTTTTAAGTGCAGTTCCACTTGACGGTCGTTGTTATCGGCATCCAAAAGGTTAAACGTAATCATAAATCTATATTTTGGATCAAATGGAATCTCATCAACACGGGGATGACTACGTCTTAGATCTTCTTTTTGTAGATGAAGCTTAGCACCCGCTACCAATAATGCTCCCTCCGTAGGATCACCCGTTATTTCCCATTTGCTTGCATCTTGCTCAACTTTATTCTCAACAAGATGCGAGTCATTACAGAGAATAGCCGTTTTAATGAGTCTATACAAAGGTTCTCCATCTTTTACTTCCGAAAGTCCACCTCCGTCTTCATTGGTTCCACTAATTTTTCTAAAAATGCCTTCGGGAATATAACCGATGCCTGTTATTTCATAAATCGTATTATTAATGTAGGCACGGCGTGCAGTCATTTGGTTGGTAGTTAATGTACCCGTTTTATCCGTTGTAATGGTTGTTACGCCTCCAAGTGAATCAATAGCGGATAGTTTACGGATAATAGCGTGGCGCTTCACCATCTTCTGGACACCCACAGCAAGGGTTATGGTAATAGCTGCGGGCAATCCCGCAGGAATGGACGATACTAGCGTAGCTATACCAAAGAGGAGCATTTCAATAATATCGAATCCCCGAAGAATTCCGATAAAAAATGTAGCCATACTGGTTATTACTGCGAGTAATCCTAACTTTTTCGTTAAATCATCGATTCTAGTTTGCAGAGGAGATTGTATGTCTTCTGCTTCATCTATCAATGATGAAATTTTTCCCATTTCCGTTTCCATACCCGTTGCAAAAACGATTGCGCGACCTCGTCCTCCCGTAACTAGGGTGCCAGAATAGACCAGATTTTTGCGATCTGCTAACGGGGCAGACTCAGACACTTTACCTGTCTTTTTCCTCACGGGTACTGACTCACCCGTCAGCATGGATTCATCAACTTCCAAATTGACAACTTCTATTAATCTTGCATCTGCGGGAACTTTATCACCCGCCTCAAGCAAAATTAAATCTCCAATCACGACATTCTTAGATTTAATGCGCAGCTCAATACATTCTGTACCGCTCTGGCAGTTTCTTATTACATCAGCTTCGGGCGTTGCCATAGTTTGCAAAGCACTTAAAGCAGCATCGGCTTTTGCCTCTTGAACAAATCCAATGACTCCATTCAAGATAATCACGGCAAAAATCACTGCCACGTTTACAATTTTCCCGACGATAAGAGAGATCAATGCCGCTGCTATTAAAATGTAGGTAATCCCATTGGTGAATTGTGAGAGAAATAGCTGTAGTTTTGTCCTTTTCTTCTTGACCGTTAACTCATTCGGACCATAAATTCTCAAACGCTCTTCCGCTTCGACATCTGAGATTCCTTCATATGAACTCTTCAATTTTTTCAGCATGGATTCTTCGTCCATACTATGATATATTTGAGATTCAATGCTTCTTTGTATCATTAAGA
>WJKO01000531.1 GCA_014729055.1 Promethearchaeota archaeon
ATCATAGCCTTGTTGATCATTCCAGACTTTAGTTGTAACATAGATATTTTCTCTTTCAATGTTAGATTTCTGGATTGCAGCTCCAACTTCTCTCTCATTTCCGTAGAAATAAGCAGTATCTATATGTCGATATCCATTTTCAAGCGCAAATCGCACCGCTTTTTTTGCAGATCTGCCCCGAGCTTGCCATGTACCCAAACCTAAAACGGGTATTTCTACATTGTTATTTAAGATAATTTTGCTGTTTATGTTTAGAGTCTCTGAAGGTTCCATACTATTCTACCTACTTCCATCGTTCGTGGGTTGGATGCCATTCTGGATCTTCCATCGCACGATATTCCATATCTAATCCGTCGAGTTTCTTCATATCTTCTTCCGAAATATTGAAGTCAAAGATTTGTGCGTTCTCGATGATATGTTGCTTATTGACAGATTTTGGAATTTCAACTATTTTTTTCTGCAATCCCCAACGGATCAGAATTTGGGCTGTTGATTTATTGTAATTTGCTGCGATATTCCGAAGATTCTGATTGTCTAGCCTTTTTCCATGAGTTAAGGGGCTATATGCTTCAATCTTAATTCCCTTTTTCTCGCAATAGTTATGGAGGTCTTTTAAGTAAAGAAAAGGGGTAAACTCCACTTGATTAATCTGAGGAATTACATCCGCTTCCGCTAAGAGTTCTTCTAACTGAGGAATGAGAAAATTGCTGACACCGATTGATTTTACTGTCCCTTTTTTGTTGATCTTTTCCAGAGCTTTCCATGCTTCAATTCTGTGTTTAGATTCGGGCCAATGTAGTAAATAAAGATCAACATAATGTAGTTTTAATTTCTTTAAACTGGTTTCTAATGCATTAAACACTTTATCGTATTCAAAATCCGAAATCCAGAGTTTGGTGGTGATATAAATATCGTCACGGCTGGTGCCCGTTTCCGAGAGGAATTTATGTAGCCCTTTGCCGACAGAGCGCTCATTTCCATAGATCGCAGCTGTATCTATATGAATATAACCATGTTTGAGTGCCCAATAAACCGCGTTTTCGCATTCTTTTCCCTCCTCGCTTTTCCATGTACCCAAACCGAAAATAGGGATCTTTTCATCGTTATTTAGTTCTAATTTTGTAGTTATTGATAAATTCATCATAAAACAACTTCTTTTTTTCAAAATATCTAAGTATGTATCTAACTAAGTAAATCTCTCATTTTAAAGGTTTTCTGACATTCTTGTTTCTCAAATAGTCAGTTTCCGAAATGAAGATAAGTTTTATCAAATAAATGAATTACAAAAATAAAAAAGTTACTCATTATTATCTATAATTACGACCGTATAATTGTGTTTATAAAATATTAAGCTTTATGCGTGACAATAGATTTATACGAGTTGGAAACGAGGATAGAAGAAGAATGGTGCAACTTGGATTATTACCGATAAATAGACTTCAATCTGATTATATTAAAACGGGTTTAGATCATATTTCATCGGATCTCTGGAATATATTTCAGCGCGAACCATACAACCTGTATTATACAAGAAATAAAACGGAAGATATCTTTCTGGTTCATCACGAGCGGGTTAGTGTTATCAAACATATCAACCCTAAGGGAAAAATAGAGCATACGGGTATTTACTTCGGTTTTATTAGAAATAATGAGTTTTATTTAGGATTGGAAGGAGCGGAGTTTATATATTTCGACTTGAAATTGAATAAAGAGAAGAATTTTCAATTGAAAAAGATTGTAGTAAATCGTGCAGCGGAAAAAAGCTTCCTTTACGGCAACACTTTACATCATTCTGATTTTGTGAATAGTCCTCAGCAACTAAACCGTAAAGACGTAATATTTGTGCTCAACACAAGGAATCAATTGATTGGTATTGGATATATCTATAAACCATATAAATCAGTGCCAGGGGCTAAATTAGAATTGAGAAATTTGGTTGATTATGGTTATTATATCAGGAGAGGATACTAAAATGAGTGGAAACCGTGGTTCAAGGCGAAAAAGGTTAAGTAAATTAGAGTTTTTTGAGTTCCCAAATTCAGATTCAGCTGTCGAATTGGCGGACGAATACGGATATTTACCCTACATGACAGAAAGATACCTTCAAATGTTTGGGAATGAAGAGACAATTGAATTGCTCAAAGCAAATGATCAACTAAATCCAATAACAATCCGAATTAATACGTTGAAATCCTCCCCAAGTGAAGTCCTCGGAAAATTGGAGAAGAACGGATATGAGTTTACAAAAATAGATGAGGTTTTAAACGCATATAAATTGATATATGATCTGCCACACGAAGAATTAGTAACCCAATCTAGTAACAGAAAACCAAAAGTAAAACGTGAGTGGGATAAAGATACTGGAATTTATTCAGAGGACGAATTGGATGCAGAATTGTATTCTGACGACTTAGATGAGACTGGATTTGCAAGATCGAAAAGAGAACTGGCGTCTTTAGAGTGGGGACAGCTTGAAGGAAAAGGTAAAGCTGACGTCAATACAAAGGAAGAAAAAACGGATAATAAAAAGCCACAACAGAAGAAAAACGATAAGAAAACCAAGGAAAATACGCCTTCAATTTCCGAGGAGAATAAAAGGGAAAGACGTCTGAGGAAGATATATAGTAGCAAGATCGCCACATTAGGTTCAACACACGAATATCTAATGGGAAAATATTATTTACAAGGTCACGCATCCATGCTTCCCGCACTTTATCTTAATCCTGAACCAGATGATCTAATAATTGATATGTGTGCTGCACCCGGGAGTAAAACAACTCAAATGGCTCAAATGATGGAGAATAAAGGCAATATTATTGCCACTGAAATAGATGATAAACGTATTAAATCATTAATTTATAATTTACGGAGATGTGCCGTTAGAAATACAACTGTATTGAATTTTGACGCACAAAATCTTAAAAAATTGGGATTAAATCCAAGCAAAATTCTATTAGATGCGCCATGCAGTGGTGAGGGTGTAATACGTACGGATCCAAGCCGAAAACGGACAATGCACCCCACGCATATTAAACGATTCATGAATACACAATTGAATCTTCTTAAGAGTGCGGTGGAAGCTGTGAAAACCCACGGGTATATAATGTATTCCACTTGTTCAATTGCCCCTGAGGAAAATGAATTTATAATCCAAAAGATACTTGACCGATACCCGAAAATCGAAATACGCCCCGTTAATGATAACAAAGGTCTTCCAGGATTTACTGAAATATTTGGACAAGAATTGCATATGGACTTTTTAAAAGCAAGACGTTATTTCCCTCATATCCATGATACGCATGGGTTTTTCTATTGTTTATTGTATAAGAACGAATAAATTTAGATATAGGAGTCTATTATTTATTTTAGGTTGAGTTTACATGTTTGAAGTAGAAGTAAAGATTAAGTTACGAGATCGAGACGAGTTTTTGGATAAAATAAAAGACTTAGGGGGTAAAATAGAGGCAAGATTGCAACATACTGATGTATATTATAATGCCCCTAAAGAATTACGCGATTTTGCGGAAACTGATGAAGCATTAAGAATACGAAAAAACATTGAATTCCAATTTGATGGGGAACAAAACACTAATAAAATAATAAAAGAAAATGCCGATATAACCTACAAAGGACCTAAATTGGACAGTGAAACTAAAAGTCGTGTTGAACATGTTTGTCAAATTCGGCACAGCGGAAAGATGGATCACATTTTGTTGGCTTTAGGATTTCGAAAAATAATCTCAATTGAAAAAGAGCGGCAAATGTTTTCTTTAATCTTTCAGGACACTTCCATTGATATAACATTAGACAAAATCCAACATTTAGAAGGCGATTATGCAGAATTCGAAATCATCATTAGAAATGAAGAGGATATGGATAGATCTAAACACCTTATATTTGCTTTAATGGAGAAATTAGGATATTCAAAATCAGATTCAATAACAGTTAGTTACTTGGAACTTGTGCTAGCAAACCTACAATCAACGTAGATGAAAGAGCATTATCTAATTTATAGATAATTACAACTGAATTACCCGATTAAGTTCAGATTATATCCTCTTTTGAGATTTCTGTGTCCTCAATTGCCTCTCTCCAGAGTTTCAAACTTTCTTCTGCCTCTTTTTCATCAACTGTTTCAATTGCATACCCGGCATGGACAATTATGTATGAGCCAATATCCACACCTTCACATAAAGCTATAACGACATTACGCTGAACTCCGTCAAAGTCGACCAAAGCATCTGTGCCGTTGATTGCCAAGACTTTACCGGGAATTGCTAAACACATAATAAATAAATAAAATAAAACAAAATTTATAAAATAACCTTAAAGAATTTATAACTTATTGAGTGATTGATGTAAATTTGAAAATAATACAACTAACCGATATTGAAGGGCATAAA
>WJKO01000041.1 GCA_014729055.1 Promethearchaeota archaeon
AGTCGAAGTGGTGGGTTGGTCCAGAAGAATTGGTCCGTTCTGGAAAAATATTTCTCAAAAAGAAATTTGCCCCAGATGAAAAACTTAAAGAGAACGCATTTTTCTGGTCTGAATAAGCGAAAAAGCGAAAAAGCGAAAAAGCGAAAAGTGTACCTCCTACAAAAAACCCCAAACAATGGATAAAAAAAAAGATTTTTACACAAAATTCAAGAGAAATTACAGAAGGTGAAGAAGCATCTCCATAAGAGTGTTTGCTAAATATTTTAAAGATATGATGCGAGAAGTCTTCAACAAACGAAAATTGATCTATTTATTTGGATTAATGTTTGTTATATTTGTGCCCAAACTGATACAAATTGTCAGCTGGAACCAAGCTGCCAGACATGAAATTAGCAAAAACCCCATTTTATATACCGTTAATTCAATAGAGTGCCTTAAAAATGATTCACTCATGCAAAATATTGCTCAAGAAGAGTATATTCAGAATGACTTGGACGACATTGGCGTGGAGATTGACACGGTCCACTTTATCCATAGTCTTAATTTAAATTATACATTCAATGATACGTCTTATCTATCAAATCTACACGGGGTTTATCCGAAGAACTTGACAAAGATGTTTGGATTTCTCATAGACCACGAGATTATTGATCTTGATGGGGTTATTCCCGAAAATGATAACGAAATCATAATTGATCAACATTTACGCGGGTTCCTTTCAAACACAGTGAATAAAACAATCATTCCCGGGACACAGCTAAACCTTACTATCTCCAATTTATATAATAGTTCTCATACTATCGATTACTTTAATATAACTAATCAAATGGTAAAGATTGTGGGCATCTACACTATTAGAGAATTTGATTGCTTCTCGAATGTGGTATCACTAATTAAGAAGAATTTTTGGGTAATTAGATCAAGTTCTGGAGAATATGAGTCTTATACTATGAAAGATTCTTTTTCTATCGAAGAGTATTCTATGTTTGGACTCTACGATTTTGGTATTGAGTTAAAAGAGAAGTTATGTCCGATTGTTTCCTTTTGGAATAGAAGCTCGTTTAGCGATATCTTTCTTGAATATCCTTTTATCTATCATGTCACTGCTATAAATCCATTATATTTAGATCCTAACTTAAAAAGTAACGATATTCGTATATTTCGGAACTTATTTCGTCCGCATAAGGTTCAGAACGATATAATAAATCACAACATTAAGTATCATTCTGAGTATTACATATTAATCCAAAGCGGGTTAGAAACTGGAGACCGACTTTTTAGAGAACTGAATGAACAATTGATAATGTACCAAATTCTCATTATTATTTTCACGATATTCGTATTTATACTACTCAATCTCGTCCAAAAAACATTGTTAAGGGATATTGTACACCGAATCGAGGTCCTCTATGGTCAAGGTGTGCGTAGGAAGAAATTATTTTCATATTATCTTTTTAGTGAGTTTCTCTTAATAATACCAGCGTTTCTCACAGCATTGATGTTATTAAACGGGATATGGATGATGTTAAATGTGTCTTCTGGGAATCTCACACTATTCACCGCTTGGGAATTATATATAAATTCATCATTAATTGTGATTGGCACTCTAATCACTCACAATTCATTTTATAAAAATAGAATTAAACCCCAATATGAATACAATAATAAAGATCAAGAGCTGAGAGAGGAACGATTAAATTATAGAACGCCTTTCCCTAGTTATAATCATAACAAAAAGTCAAATATAATTTCCTATATCATTTTCGGCATAATGACGGTACTTATAATATTTCCGTTATTCGTACCTAAATCACTATTACTTAACTCTGAGCTTGAACAACAGACTTTTTGGTTGAATTCGACTATATTTTTTCTAATCTATCCAATCTTGGTAATAGTCTATCTAATATATTTAGGGAATTATTTTTTAAAGGTAACCAGATTTATTATTAAAAAAGTACATGTAAAGATTTACGGAAATTTTATATTCAATAATACAAAACTCGTTAAATTCTACTTGAGGATATCCAGAAAACACATTAAAGAAATTAAAGGACTCATTTTAATTACATTCTTCTCCTTGTCAATGGGATTAGCACTAAATAATAGCTTGAATCTTCAAGAAGATTACATAATTCAGCGTAATATACAGAATTTCGGTTCAGATCTGAAAATAGTTGAACTTCCTTACATTGCACAAGAATATGATAATGTTTCATCTAATTACTCGCCTTTATCAGAACAAATCCAACAGAATCAAGATCCATTCATTGAAAAAATTACCAGAATTGTCTTAATCGCTAGTGCTGTAACTTCTATTTCCGAAGCTGAATTTAAAGAATCTAATACGGTTGTTATTAATCCGATTGAATATTTCAATATGTTTGATAATGATGAATATAATATTGATTTCGATGAAAAACGCTATGTTTTCAGCGAAATAATAGAGTTAATGAATCTTGGTGAAGGATGTATAGTATCTCGCTCATTTGCGGCACAGAATGAATTGGAGATTGGCAATATTATTCAAGTTAGTTACTCCCCCAGTATTGGCAACATGGGTAATTTCTATTTCAATAAATCAGGAGAAGATGAATTTCAAATAATTGGAATTGCCGATTTCGCACCAGGGCTGGAAATTTCAAAGGGTTCCGATTTGATTCTCGGAGAAGTTAATTTTCCTTCACCGATTATTGCCAGAACGTCACTATATTTGATTCAACCACAAATTATTAACTTAGTAAGATTGGATGAGGATATAGAGAATAGAGGACAAATTGATGATATCATAAGTTCCTTGTATAATAATTATGATAGTCGTATTGCAAACATCGAAATTAACCCCCAATACGATACGAAATATATTCAATATGAATATTTCGAACTGATGACTTTCTTATTATGCTTTACTGGTCTATTTATAAT
>WJKO01000532.1 GCA_014729055.1 Promethearchaeota archaeon
CGTACCTACAAGGTAGGCAGTTTCCTTTACGATAATTTAGATTTTGACAGCGGGGTGAATAGAGAAAAGTTCCTTTATTCATGTTTCTTTCATGATGTTGGTAAACTAGGTGTGAAAAAACTCGGACAACCGCATACACCAAAAACAAAAGATGCTTTGGAAAAGTTGAAAGATACAAAATATTATGACGCTCTCTTAAGGAATTTTAATTTATCCGATCATTCTGAAAATGAAGAAGTGATCAATGCTATTACATCTCATCATGATTCCGATACGGATATAGGACTCTATACCGCTTTGGCGGATCACATTTCTTCTTCCGAAAGTAATGAGGGACTTAAAAATAGATTGAAAAATTCTACGGTGTTATCATTTTTTAATGAAATGGGTGGGCTTAAAGATTGGAATTTTTATTATGTCTCTATTCCATCGTTTTCTAAAAATGAATTGAATGCCGTAGGTAAATTATTGATGCTCAAGATTTTATACGAAACAATAGACGGAAATGAAAATATTTCTCTTCTTTATGAAACACTTGATGGTTGTAGGATCGTTACAAAACTAGATAAAGATAAAGTTAAAAGTCAGTTGGCAAGTGATTTCAATAAAGCCTTCGTTGATTTTGTGAAAAATCAAGATCTCTCGGAATTCATAGGCGGAGCACCCGACGCTTATAAACAGTATGCTACTTTCCCCTTAGAAATAAAAGAAAAATTAATTGATTATACTGCTGAAAAATATATAGACGATATCTTGAAAGCATTAAAGTCCGAAAATATCGAATCTATAGAAGAGATAGGTATATCTCGAGATAAATTTATCGAATTTGCAAACCATGAAGTACTCAAAGAATTTAGCTCCGGTATCTCAGCAACCAAATATAAGATGTTAGCCAGTGAAGATGGGCTTTATCAACCCTGGATAGCTGAAGATTTTGGCCTTTCCGAAAAAAAGGTCGATGGAAAATTAGATGAAAGGGCTACTCCTAGGATAGAAACAATTCTTTCTAATATATCGGTTGATGTGGAGAATATTACACATAAGGTAACTGTCTATAATACCTTGAGTTCCATGACCTCTGCAATTTTGTCATTGAAGAAATCCGATATTGAATTTTCTTTTGATCTTTCTGATTTTGTTTCTATCGACCACAACCTCGAACCTAAAAAATTAGCTAAGGAGAATGTTTGTGCTAATTGTGGAACATATGAAGGAACCATTCCTTTGCCAACCTTTACTCTTGAGACGAGACAGCATTATCGAGAAAGTTTGTTCAGAGCGAGAAATTCGAAGATACGTAAAGGAAAAATTCGCCTGTGTGATCTGTGTCATGCAGAGACAATCCTTAATGCTTTTTTAAGCGGAACTGTTTTTAAATCTAGACAGAGGAGGATAAATCCGAAAACGCATCTTATCCTTTACGGACTTGATATGGATAGAGATATTCTCGAAGATTTTGCTGATGAAGATTTTGTAGAATCATTGATGAAACAATATAAAATAACTCAAAAATCTGTTTATGTTGAAAATACCACAGATCTCCAAGTTGTTTTCTTCTCCCTGGCCGAATACAATGAAGGGATAAAAAATGAAAAATACAAAGAACTTTTATTTTCAACGTTGTGTTCAAAAATAAAAAAGATAGCTCCGCTGTCATTGGCGTTTAGTGTCAATAAATTACCGGACAAATTAGATAATGAGATAATTCAAATGCAAAACAAAGATATTTCTTTTTATCCCCAAATATTACATGATTACTTCAGTTATGTTTTTGTTTATACTTGGGGGAGCTACGAGGATAAACGAGATTATATTTTAAAATATTATAATAAACCCTTCATAGGAATTTGTCAAATGTTTAAAAGAGGACATTCCAATTATGATAATAAAATACATAAAATGGTGAAAAAAATGAGTGAAGACGACAGATTGCACGATATTGCAGATGGTATCTGGGAAATGGCAAAGATAGGCGGTTCCTTGGAAAGCGGACATAATGTAGGAGCATTTCTAGGAGTTTTCAAAGGAAGACCCGAAGATTTGGATAAAGTATCCAACCGTATATTGAAAAATAAAAAATTATCCAAGGAAAACCGAGGGAAAATATTAGAGATATACGAAAAACTGAGAGACGATTTAAAACAACTTAACCAGGAAGATAAAAGAGAATTGAAAGACTACATTCAAAAAACCAAATATCTGTTCAATTCTAAAAAATTTTATGAAATAAAAAAACAAAAGGAGGAATAACAATGTCTGACATAATAGATGAGCTCCCTGAATTCATCAATTTCAGGGAAGTAATGGAAACACCGGATAAAGAAGAGATCGATCGAGTATACTTAAGAAACAATAGCTATCTGGCTATAATCGGATATAAAAAGTTAGAAGATTTTGCCAGATTTACAAGCAGTGAGGACTTAAGTATAGATACAATAGAGTTCGGAGGTAAAGACCGAGTGTATTTCACCGGTCTGAAAAGACGGGCCGTATATCGACGGGCAAGTGAAGCCATATTAAGAGAGCATTCCGACGAATACACCTGCGCCACACCGGATCACCAGTGTATGGATTGTTACAATTGTTATGCATACGGTGGAACAAACATGGTCAAAAAGGAAACGAAATCGATACGTTCTAGGATGAAAATGACTACTTCTTACTCTATCCAGCCCTCTATGGATGCCATCGTGGATGAAGATGAGTTTCATATAATGGTACATCGTGATCTAGAGATGAAACAAAGTAAAGAGGGGGAACAAAAAAAGGGCAGTATCCATACCATCACTCTTATCAAGCCGGGTACTGTTTTCCCTTTCATCGATATGATATTCAATCCAACAAAATTTGACCTTGCTATGTATCTTGAAACAATAAAAAGAGGGGATGCCGAAGGTTTCGGATCAAAGGGGTCGTTACTCGGAACCATGTCTACAAAAATTTTAGCA
>WJKO01000533.1 GCA_014729055.1 Promethearchaeota archaeon
CAAGGATTTGGATCACCAAGTGCCTTTAGTGATGCTCAGAATACTACGGGGAGACCAATCACAGTTGTCTCAAAGCATACAAAATTTCCATACGGAATATTGTCTCAGTTTTATACTACTGAAAAGAACACGAAAGTATATGTGATTGAACCAGAGGAAGTTAAATTTGACTTTTTGCATGGAACATATTGTAAATTAAATTATCTCAATCTTAAATACAAAAGGGGCTACGTTGATGAATATGTTGAAAAAACGGCAATGATGAATTCGCACATAACCTTAATTTACATAGATCCGTATGGAGATCAACATATATATCCTCGGCGAGTGGAATATTTTCCAAAAGAACCAAAATATGCACTCCCCCACCCATCTTCAATCAAAATAGGTGATTTTCAAGATTTATTGAGAAATTCAGAGAACTTGACAGTCACAGCGTTTTTAACTGATAATTTTGTACGGATGAGCAATAACTTATCAAAAAAGATCGTAAGTGAAGCGGAGTTTGAGATAGAAGATAAATTTAAGATGTTAAACCTCAACGAGGGATTCTTATCAAAAGTAAAGAAGAAAAGTGAAAACTGGATCTTTGCAAGAGAAGAGATG
Source organism: Promethearchaeota archaeon (assembly GCA_014729055.1). Taxonomy (GTDB): domain Archaea; phylum Asgardarchaeota; class Lokiarchaeia; order Sigyniarchaeales; family Promethearchaeaceae; genus WJKO01. The sequence continues at coordinate 607 of WJKO01000533.1, forward strand.
AGGATCTATGGGCGATCCAAGAAAAAGCGCCCCAAAATCGTAATTTATTCTATTCCTAATGATGGGGATTTAAGAGATCAATTATGGGAAGAGATGAATGATTATAATACAAAATATTCGGAACGTAGTTCCCTTCAAAAGAAAATAAAACAGATGGAAAAGGACGTCAAAAAGGTAGAAGATAGTTACCATCGTTCCAAACAAAAAAAGCAAGATCGAAAATATATTAAAAAAACCAATAAAGAGATAAAAAAACAAGAAAAAGAAGAAGAAAATCTCACAAAATTAATGGAAAAAGTAAAAAATAACATCGACAAACTCTTGAAAAAAAGAGAATTTGAGAATGAAATAACAGAAGAGAAAATCGTTGATGAAGTTATTGAAAGAATTAATCAATTAATGATATCTAAGACTAGACCTGCTGAATTAACTCGGATACAAATAGAATATCTCTACATGTCTTTTAAAAATCAGAAATATATGTCCCCTCCCACAGATACTGCTATACCAGTCGGTGAATCTGCTTTGGAAACAGTTCTAATAAAACAATTTAATCTACAGATAACTAACAAAGTCGAATATTTTGGGGATTCTGAAGATGAGATATATGAAATTGATGATGAAGAAAAACTAGAAACCGAAGAAAAAATCTCAAAAGTGAATAAAGTTCTTGCTAAATTCACCAGTTCGAAATATATTGAATCTAAAATTAATTTCGATATTTCTATGCCTGAAAATTTGGTCCTAACCCCTGAAGTCTATCATAAATACTTAGACAAGCTGGATGTTGATAGAACCTATGGGGATGACTTTGTTGCTGCTGAAACAAGGAAACCAACAAGTGGTAAAGGACTGGCATTCGTTGTTGAAGCAGTTATGGCATATAGCCCCCACAGTAAAACTATAAAAAATGCAAAGACAGCAACGCAAGTTATTACTAGATATGTCAATCGTACCCCTAAATTAAGGGATAATACAGATTGTGCTCTCTGGATGGGTATTCAAAGCGTTAACTGGAAGAATTATAAAGTTCCAGATACTTTTGATAACGGAATTCCTAAAGGAAATTTTATTATTTACGTAAATTGTTCAGGACCCTATACACATTTAATGTTTAAATCCCAAAGTAAAAATGCTTTGGCAGAAGACGAAGTTCTTTTAAGTGAAGTAAAATTATGTTTAGAATCGATTGGTAGGAAATTACGTCGATATTTAGGTAAAAAAGAAAGAAGAAAGAAACGGATGAAACGTTCTGAATTAATTAATAAAAGTATTCCAGTATTTGTTGATTCTCTCTATAGTATCGTTAAAGATATACCTAAATTTAAAGCATTAAAAGTGGAACATTTAAGAAAACCAATTGAAGAAAAATTAGAAAGAGATACATTGGGCAGAAAAGGAATAACCACGACCATGAAATTGTCAAAGTCTATTAGTGCTGAAGTGAGTTCCATTAAGAAAGATCTAAAAGAAGAACATAAGAGAAAGTCTAAAAAGAAGTCTAGTAAAAAAGCATCTAAGAAGAAAACATCTAAAAAATCTTCTAAAAAGAAGTCTAGCAAAAAGAAAGCATCTAAAAAATCTTCTAAAAAGAAAATAAGTAAGAAGAAAACTGCAAAGAAAAGCACTCAATCCAAGTTAACCACTTATGATATCACCAGCGAAAATGTATTGAAGGCATTGTCAGATGACAAATGGCATAAAGTTCCGGAATTAGTTAAAAAACTAAAAATCAAAGATCAGATGGAAGCTGCATTTTTATTGAATATTCTAAAGAAGCTCTATATTAAAAAACAAATTAAATTAGGAAAAAATAAACAAGGAAAAAAGGTTTGGAAAATAAACAGATAAGGATTAATTAAAATGGCGAAGAAGAGTAAATCGAAGACAAAAAAAAGAAGTAAACACTCGGTCTTGAAGAAATTAAGAAATGATATAACAATTAATGATTTGGAGCAGGTTAGAGAGATGTTTGAAAAACGACTTGCTCAAAAAAAAGGTATAGAATACATCAAACGAGACGATATTATTGAAATTAATGATGTCAAACCTAAGGAAGCGTTGAAAAGAATAGAAAATGTCGTTAAAGATATAGTGAGACAAATACTTGTTGCGGGAGATCCAAGTTTTAAAATTCCAATTAGAACTTCCAGTAACATAATTTATGATGCGGAGCAAGATCTTATTCTTTTAGGGCAGAAAGAAGCAGAAAAGAAATTATTGACCTTAACTTCAGTTCAAGATGCAACAAGAGTCATGAAAGTCATGGAAATAATTTACAAACAGTGTCTGAAAACAAAAAAACATATGACGAAACGTGAGGTGTTCTATGGTGCTGCGAAATTATTTCAAGATCAGAAATACAGTGATAGTGCTATTGAAGATGTGTCCGCTTTAATAAGGACCACTCGAAATTCCACAGGTGTAGTCGCAAAGGCTCGTGGATCTGCAGTAGGGCGTCTAAAATTAAGAGATGGTAACGAAATAATTGATTTAGAAAAGCAAGGAAGTGGTGCATGGTCAATATCGCCATTTCTGGATAGAATCGAGGTACTTGAGTCGGATGCAGAATTCATTTTAGTTTTAGAAAAGGATGCAGCAATGATGAGAATTATCGAAGAAAAATGGTGGACTAAATTTCCTTGCATAGCGTTAACTGCGGAGGGAGTTGGGAATGTAGCAACACGTATGTTTCTTAAAAAAATTAATGCAACCCTCAAATTACCTACCTTTTGCCTCGTTGATTGTGATCCATATGGACATTACATATACTCGGTATATATTCGTGGCTCTAAAAGGCTGAGTTATGAAAGCCCTTTCTTAGCTACACCAGATATGCACCTACTTGGGGTATTAACTCGTGATCTCGATGAGTTTGGAATTGGAGATGATCAGAGAATACCAATGGATAAAAGGGACTTAAAAAGATTAAATGATATGTTGAATGAAGATTTCGTGAAAAACAATAAGAAATGGAAAGATGATCTTCAATTGATGAAGAAGAATAAGCAAAAAGCAGAAATTCAAGCATTATCTTCTCATGGTATTGAATATATAACTGATACGTATTTACCAAATAAATTATATTCCGGTGATTGGATATGAAAGTGTTTAGAACGGATAAAGGACGTATTTATCAAATAACAGATAAAGAACGGATGAAAGAATGGGATGCTGAAATGCCGTTTATTTTCATAGAATATGCAAAAGATAGATTGATTCCCAGTTATCCTAAATCCATTAAAAAGCAAGTCGATGATTATTTTAAGGAAGTGTTAAATGATATAGCAATCCCTGCAATAGAACGGGATTTATCAAGTGAGGATGAAGAAGAACGGGAAAAAGCTGCTGAATCTTTACAAACATATTATCCACAATATTCTAAAGAAATGAAGAAAATTATCCCAAAAATTAAAAAATTCGCTAATGATAAAAACAAGAAAATTGCGAAAATTATAAAAAAAATTATTGAGAAATAAAATACAAAAGAAATCATGAGTATCGAGGTTTTATGATTTATACAATTTCAGTTATAAGTTCAACAGGATATCCTTTTTTCTTTAAGATCATTCATAGAATCCCGAAAGCGGTCGATCTACATTTAAGATTTTACGATTTTTGTAACTCTGAGCAAAGTTCTACTGATTATGTAGAAGGTTTTGAATTATTTGCGGGTTTAATTAGTGCTTTAAGTGAGTTTTCTAGGTTATTAGGTCAGAAACTCGAACTATTAAAATTCAAAGATCAGAAAAAGAGGCCTTTAAATAGAAATGAGGACAATTCAAGATTAATTAGAAACCCGATATACCCTGTTGAGATACCAACCGGAGCCGATGCAATTATAAATTGCCAGAATGAACGATTCTTAGATCCAGTCGCCGTTGAAGTTAAAATAAATATAATTTTTTATAATATTCTTTTAAGCAAACTCCCATTAGGGCCTGATAAATTAATCACAGAGGATGAAGAAATATTTATAGTGGATATTATAGACGATAGAAAAGCCAAAGAAAGATTAAAACCTCTTAAAAAGGATCTAAAAAAAGAAGTACATAATATTTTAGTAGACTATGAGAAGTATGGTATTATAGGATTAGCAATTACATCGTTTGACTATAGCCCTATTGCAATTTACAACATACAAAAGTTTGATTTATTTAAATTATTACGTGATATAGGGCGTTTACCAAGAGTTCATTCATTTAATTGGAAACATAGGACGGGATTCATTGAGAAGAAACCGAGACATTTGTATATAGTAAATTCCGGTATTGGTGTTGTAATAGATGATGTCTTTATGCCCTATTATTATTTATTAGTGTGCAAACCAGAATCCTATCTTGCAGAAATACCGCGCCAAATTTATGAAAGATTAAATCCAATAATCGATCCAGATTAACAAATAAAAGAAAAATAAAATTTATTGAGTTTTATTAATGCTCTTTGTTTTATTATTTACTGTTTTCTTTTGTAGCTTTGATCAGTTTATTCATACCATTTAAAAGTGCCAGTACCGAACTCATAACTACGTCTTCGTTAGTCGCGGAAGCTGTTACTATTTTTTGAGTCTTTTTATCCATAAGTTCAATAAAAACTCTACCTAAGGCATCGGTTCCGCCAGTAACGGCATCAATATTATAAGATAGAAGTTCAAATTCTAAATCCTGTTTAATTATTTTCAATATTGCTTGCATACTTGCATCTACTGGTCCAACACCGATAGAAGAACCAATTATCGTTTCATAGTCCCCATTCTTTTTGATCTTGAGCTTTACCGTTGAAGTTGGTGTAACACTGCCTGTTAGCACGGTTAATTCATCTAGAATTACGTATTTTTCTTCCTTTGGTAAATCACCGATTTCATCCCTTACAATTGCCATGAAATCTTCTTCCATTATCTGATGCCCTTTGTCACCGATTGCTTTTATTCTATTCATTATCCTAGAAAATTGATCGTCAGTGAACGTAATTCCCATATTTTCTAATTTAGCTTTTAATGCGTGGCGACCTGAATGTTTTCCAAATTGTATTGAATCCGCTAAGATTTGGTTTATCTCGTCCCCTCTGTTGATCCCCAATAAGCTGGGAGTAATTGGTTCATAAGTTCGCGCATTTTGAATCATTGCGTGTGTATGAATACCCGACTCGTGCCGAAAAGCATTTCTACCAATTAGCGGAGCTTGAGTAGGAATTCGAAATTTAGAACCACAGAATGATTCGACCAGTTTTGCAGTCGGATACAACTTTTTAGTATTAATATTCATCGGGATCCCATAAAATGCGTAAATAGACATTACGGATTCTTCAAATGACGCATTTCCTGCCCGTTCCCCAGTTCCAAGAACCGTAGTCTGTATCTGTGCAGCACCATTCTCTACTCCCGCTAAACTATTTGCAACCGCAAGACCAAAGTCATTATGGCAATGCACTGAAATTCGTACATCCTTGGGGAAAGCCTCTCTGTTATTTTTTATAATGTGTCCATAAGCAGTTGGACTGATCGTTCCTACAGTATCAGGTATATTAATTCTCGTTGCTCCCGCCTCTATTGCAGTCATATTCGCTTTGATAAGAAAATCCAAGTCAGATCGCGTTGCATCCTCAGCCGAGAATTCTACAATCTTATAGTGATCCTTTGCATAACCAACCATTTCTGTAATTCGATCTAATACTTCATTCCTCGTCATCTTCAATTTATTCTTTAAATGTAAATCAGAAGTTGCTATGAATACGTGAATGCTGTCCATACTCGCATCCACAACGGAATCAATATCTTTCTTTAAAAGACGTGCAAGGCCGATAACTTCGCAATCTAATCCCATACCGGCAATCATTTTACAACATTCATAATCTCCAGAAGAAATAACGGGAAATCCCGCTTCAATGATGTCTATTTTGGCTTCATCTAACGCTTTTGCTATTAACTTTTTTTCAGCTAAAGTAAAAGAAATACCGGGTGTCTGTTCTCCATCCCTTAGTGTCGTATCAAAAAAGTATACCTTTTCAGGTAAGTTTAAATTTGAACGTATAGTTTCCATCATTTGTGATACTTTAATATCATCTTTTTCTACCATTTTTATACATACCCATTGTCAATTTATTTATATCCTTTGTATATTCGAAAATATTCAACAAAAAAAACATTCTATAAATATCTAATTGCGATATATAATCTAGTTTTTCTATGATGTAACTTCTTTCAAGCAGAAGGAATTTTTGCAGAATTTCTATATAACTCTGTCTAAAAGTAAAATCTAATCTCTTAGGGTGTTCCCATGTAGAGAAAATGATCCCTTCTTGCTATTATTGAAATAACATTACACCTCGAAATATTCATTTCTGAATTTATTTACAGAAATTCATGTTTTTTAATGTTAAACTCATTAAAAACATTACGTATAAAATCAAAAAAATAGAAAAATAATAATATAATATAACCTTAATTGGACATGGATAACCTTTAATGGGTGCTTAGTGGAAGCGATGATTAACAAAAAAATCTGAGCCATTATATGGCATTGAAGGATTATAGTTACTATGAGTTTCGCAAGTTCTCAAAGACAGTTATCCTTTTCTAACAAGAATAATTTAACATAATTTGAATAAATGTTTTAAAAACATTACTGATTAAAGTTAGTATTAATTTATAAATCGATTTTACTATATATTTACTAACAAAGCCACCTTTCAGAGAATTTTAATACACTGGTGATGAAAATAGTTAGAATTACGAAAGATAAAAAGATTTATCTTAAAGTCTTATATTGGGGTCCTGCTGCTGGCGGAAAGACTACTGCAGTTGATTCCTTATTCCGATTATGTAAAGAACAAGAGAAGGAATGGATACCTACTGGCAATCTTACAAAAATCGCTATGGCAAGTGGATCAACTCTCTATTTTGACCGAGGGATATTTCAGAGCAGAAAACAAACTAATATATTTTGGCATTGTTATACGGTAGCTGGACAATCCCGATTTGGACCACTGCGTAAAAAAGTATTTGCTGGTACCGACGGAGTTGTATTTGTTGCAGATTCACAGCGTTCGAGAATGCAAGATAATATTGACAGTTTAAAAGAATTAAAAAGAGTGGCTCAAGGCAATCTCATTAAACAAATACCTCTACTTATCATGTTAAATAAGAGAGATCTCGATGATATCATAGAGGTAAAAGAATGGGAAGAAATCATGAAAGATGAAGGGCTTATTTATGAGCAATCTAATGACTTAAGCATGTGGAATCCCCTTATCTATGAAACAGTTGCCTTATATGAACAAAGGAAGAATATATATCGTATTTTTTCGGAAGTTGCACGAAGAACTGTAATTTACCAAGCGTATGGTGATGGTAATGCTCCTGAAAAAACGAAGGCAAAGTTGCCCAAAGATGTTCCAGATCTATAAAATGATGATAAAACTTCTTCCTTTTCGTATTTCTTGAATCTGAATATTTTTTAAATAATCTTCCTTATTTAAAGCTAAATTTAATTATCTAATAAAATCAGGGAGCGAATTTATATGGCAGAAAATGTAAAAACCGCTAATTATGATAGTATTGAAGTTGGAAATAGTGCTTCTGTGACAAAAACAGTGACTGAATCGGATGTAATATTGTTTGCCGGTATTACTGGTGACTTTAATCCACTGCATACAAATGAAGAATTTGCAAAAACCACACAATTTGGAAAGAGATTAGTGCATGGCTGTTTTAGCTCAGGATTGATTTCAAGGGCGCTTGGCATGAAATTACCCGGCCCTGGTGCTCTATACGTTTCGCAAACATCAAATTTTAAAAAACCAGTTTTTATTGGAGATACTCTAACTGCTAAAGTGACGGTCAATGAAAAATTTCTCAAGAAAGGTGGAAAATTGAAGTTTCTCAAATTGAAAACTGAAGTCTTGAATCAATCTGGCGTTGTTGTCACTGATGGAGAGGCAACAATGATAGTTCTGTAGCGCAAACAAATTTTTTTTTAAATTATAAAAACTTTTAAATTATAAAAAATGATTAACTATCAAGCTGAATATTTCATAAAAGTTGATATAGATATGATTAAAGATACTTCCTTCATATTTTTCGTTCAATTTAATTATGGATATTGGGCTTGGCGCGAGCTCTAAGCGGTATTTTTATTAAACTGACTTAGAGAACCTTATTTTGGATAATCATTTTAAACATATAATCGTTTAACCGCGAAATGTTTAAATTTTAACTTAATTTTATCACTTAATTAAAAATTAACGTTAAGAGATTCTTAATTGGTATCTGCTGTTGGTTTAAGAAATTGCACGCCTTGAGCCGAAAATATAAATAAAAATAAGAATAAAAAAGAAATAACAAAATAATCTCTAAACTAGAGGTAAAAAAAATGGATTTAATGAATAACAAGATACAATTACCATTGGAAAAGCTTCCAAGGAAATGGTTGAATATTGCGCCTTTTATGAAATCTAAACCATATCCCTTACTTTTACCAAATGGAAAACCAGCGGATTTTGATACAATGTGTCAAATATTTCCAACTGAATGTGTTAAACAAGCAGTCTCTCAAGAAGAATTTATAGATATTCCAAAAGAAATACTAGAAGCTTATGTGTTATGCTCAAGACCAACTCCAATTCAAAGAGCTTATCGTCTGGAAAAAGCTATCGGTGTTGAGGGAGATGATATAAAAATATTCTTTAAACGCGAAGATGTCTCTCCTATGGGATCTCATAAAGGAAATACGGCTATTGCACAAGCATATTTTGCAAGAGAACAAGGCCTAAAAGGACTTACAACGGAGACGGGTGCAGGACAATGGGGCAGTGCACTTAGTTTAGGCGGTGCTTTAATGGATTTACAGATAAAAGTCTGGATGGTTCGAATATCATACCAACAGAAACCAGGACGGAAAACTTTAATGAATTCATTAGGAGCCACTGTGTTACCATCTCCTTCAGATCAAACACAAGCTGGAAAGAAATTCTATGAAAAGGATTCTAATCATCCGGGTAGTCTGGGAATCGCGATTAGCGAAGCGGTAGAAGCAAGTATGAGTAGTGATGAATTTCGATACTCTCTTGGATCCGTAGTTGATTTTGTATGTCTCCATCAGACAATTGTGGGTCAAGAAGCCAAAATGCAAATGGAAATGATAAATGAATATCCTGATGTCATTATTGGTTGTATTGGCGGTGGTAGTAATTTTGCTGGTTTAGCGTTTCCATTTATGAAAGATAAACTAACTGGAAAGAAGCCAAACTTAGATATAATAGGTGTAGAACCCATGGCCTGTCCGTCATTGACGAAAGGGGAATTTACGTGGGATTTCGGTGATACAGCTCATGTTGCTCCAATTGTTAAAATGTATACTCTTGGTAATTCTTTTATACCGGCCCCTGTACACGCTGGTGGGTTAAGATATCACGGTGCAGCGCCGTTAGTATCTCTAGCAACCCATGATGGCGTAATGCGTAGTATAGCTTTACATCAACTGGAAACACTAAATGCAGGTATTATAATGTCTAAGAGTGAAGCACTCATCCCTGCACCAGAAACAACACATGCACTTGCTGCTGCTATTAATGTGGCTAAAGAGGCAAAACAAAACGGCGAAAAGAAGACTATTTTGTATAATCATAGTGGTCATGGTTTTCTTGATCTACAAGCGTATGAGAAATTAATAGCTGGCGATTTAGTTGATTACGAATATCCAGATGAGGAAGTTAAAAAGTCTCTATCAGAACTGCCGGATGTTGATGAATCGACCTTCATGGGCTAACTAGTAACAGATATTGTAACTTTCTAAAATTATTTTTTTCATATTTTTTTAAAACTTTCATTCTCTTTTTTGTCTTGAACTAAAAAATCAAATATTTCTTCGAATAAATAATTAATTACAATGGAAATGATTTTTGGTGTTATTGAGGATTTGATAGAAAAAGCTCAAAACGGAACAACTGAGCAAAAGGAAGACGCAAAGAATTCTCTAAAAAATAATATGGGTCAATTCGTTTCTAACTTAGAAGAATTAGTTAATCAAGGTAATGAAGAAGCTGCTGATCTATTAAAACAACTAAAATCAATTGATGTATAAGAGAGGATAAAAATGAGACGAAATGCACGAGGAAAAAAGTTTTTTCTTATAATTACTTTGCCAATCGTAATTCTGCTAATATTGTTCTCAATAATTTATTTTATGAGCAATTTTTTGATGATAGCTATTGTGGGTTTGGTTGTGTTTGGAGGTATATCCCTTACACGGCTTAAAGACGTTCCTTATATATGTATCTCTAAGTTTGCAATTATTATGCTTTTGATTTGTGGGGGAACATTTATTGGTTTATTTGCCCCACATGTTTGGGTAAATCAATTTACCACAAACCTAAATAAAAGCGCTTTAATTGAGCCAGATAATGAAGTAATCATCTCACTCGAATCAAAATTCGATGACTGGATAACGAATGACAAACCCAATATCGAAAAATACAATGGATGGGTGATGGGATACCAAAATTGGTCTTTTGTACCATTTCAGTACAAATATTATGAGCGTTATAATTATGATATTGATTTTAATGTAGTAGACTTCGACGATCTTTCATTACCTGAACAGATGTATGTCGTTAATTATTTCGTTCAATATGTTATTATGGATTACGAACATGACATTCACATCTATGGGTCAAATGAGTATAAAGCAACAGTAGATGAGATCTTAGCCGTTGGATATAATTCTGGATGGACTGAAAAAAGTCAAGATGATTGCGATGGCAGTGCCGTTGTAACCGTTTCATTATTACAGCGATTGGGTTACGATGCATATATTGGGTCGGGAAGAAGCCATTGGTATAGCGTGGTAGAACAACAAGAAGGAGACGATTGGTATAGGCCGATATTTTTAAATAATTGGCCAAGTATTCATGTATTTTATTACTTTAACCAAGATCGCATTGTTTTAGGACAGCCCCTAATGGATACAATACAAGATGTCTGGCTACTTGATGACTATGATGAGATAGAAGGAATACTTGAATTTGCGTCAACCAGATACTATTTGGTCTTTATTGCTGCAGTTTTAGTTTCGCTGATAGGCGTTCTACTCGTTTGTTATCCAAGGAAACAAAATGATGATATTTCTCAACGAATTACTTCCCAGAGAACAAGACGTAAAGAAAAACTAGAATCTAAAGCGTTTATAGGACATCGAAAAAATCCGTTATATTGGTTAGCACGAGGTACATATGTCCGAACGGGACATCCTTTTAAGAAAGAATATGTTAATTATTGGCTCGACGTAGCGTGGACATCTATCGCTTTATTTTTACTTGTTATCGGCATCTTTGAATTGAATATCACTTATTGGTTGTATTCCTATCTTGCTATTGGATTATTTATTATCCTAATCGTTTTAGATACCCATCTTGTTCCAAAAACTAAAGATAAAATTGTTGTAGCTATAAAATCTAAAAAAACTCGAGATATGAATTCCGAGGTTTCGGCGAAGATCGAACCAGAGACTGAGATTGAAGAAAGTGGACAATAAGGGAGTTGAACCCTTGGCCTCCAGAATGCGAATCTGGCGCTCTTCCAACTGAGCTAATTGCCCATTCAATATTTTTTATTAATTTTTTTATATTCCGGAAAATATTTCAATTTTTCTAAATTCGATAAAAAAATAATCTTTTTTTTGTTTCCTAAGTTATTTTTCTTAAGAAAGAATTCGGAAGACTTGGTTTCAATGCCAGAGAAAAAGACAGCTAAAAAGAAAAGTAAGAAAAAAAGAAGAAAATCCAAAGTTACAATAAAACGTTGGAAATTTAATGAAGAATTGAAAATTTTGGAAGAATGGGAACAAAAAGGCATATATGAAAAATACAAACTTGATCCAAACTCAAAGAAACCCATTTTTAGTATTGATACACCTCCACCATATCCGTCAGGTAAATGGCATATAGGGGCGGTTAGTCAATATACCATGATAGATATGATTGCCAGGATCCAGAGATTACGTGGTTATAATGTTTTATTTCCATGGGGATTGGATCGTAATGGAATTAATATCGAGTTTACAGTCGAAAAAAAATATAATAAGCCCCTACATGAATGGGAACGTGCAGAATTCATTGCAAAATGTAAGGAAGAAATCACAAAAATCTCCAATGAAATTGATAGGATAGCAAAGCGAATTGGATGTTCAATGGATTTTGAGGGACATTATAAAACTGATGACCCGAAATATCGTGCGGTTACTCAGCGTAGTTTTATCGAGTTATTTAAAAATGGGGATGTATATGAGGACTTTAGACCAAATAACTATGACCCTAGTTTAAAAACAACCATCGCAGATGCTGAAATATATTACTCGGAAGGTGATATTAGGTTAAATTATATCAAATTTCCGATTAAAGGTCGTGAAGATCTAACAGATAAGAATGGCTATTTGCTCATCGCCACAACCCGCCCAGAGTTAATTTGTGCTTGTCAAATTATATTAGTACATCCAGATGATGATCGATTTAAAGATTTACACGGAAAATATGCATATCTTCCCCTTTACAACGTTGATGAGAAGTATAATCGAGCAGTTAAAATTATTCCACATCCCGCTGCTAGCATGGAATATGGAACTGGTGCGGTGATGATATGTTCCTATGGTGATTCAACTGATGTTCAATTATTTAGAGAATTGGAATTAGAACCGATAGCTGGACTTGTATTAGACGACAAGGGTAATGTTGTTTTAGGAGAGGCTGCTGGAAAGTATCAAGGGATGAATGTGGAAAGAGGTAGGACTGAAATAGTAGATGATCTCGATGCATATGGTTATCTTGATTACTATGAAGTGGTTGAACATAAGTATCCTGTTTGTGAACGAAGTGGAGAACGTATTGAAATCATAATGCTAAAAGAATATTATATTAAACAGGTAGAATATTTGGATGAACTGAAGAAAATTGCCGATGAAATGAACTTTCACCCCAAGAAGAATAAATCAATACTTTTGGATTGGATCAATAGCATAACAATAGATTGGCCTATCTCTCGACGGAGATATTACCACACAGAAATTCCTGTCTGGAGATGTAAAAAATGCGGTGAAATGCATTTACCAGAGCCAGGACCTTATTATAGACCATGGTGTGAAGAAGCTCCTTTTAAAGATGAACCATGTAAGAAATGTGGGTGCAAAGATGGATATATTGGTGAAGAGAAAACATTTGATACTTGGATGGATTCCTCAAACAGTAGTGCTTATGTTATTAAATACGGTCAAGATATGGAGTTCTTTAAAGAAAACCATCCTTGTTCTTTACGTCCTCAAGGCAGAGAGATTGTCAGAACGTGGTTGTATTATACAATGTTGAAGAATTTTCTATTATTTAATAAGAAACCCTTTGAACACGTATGGATTTCAGGATTAGGTATGGATCAACATGGCAAAAAAATGTCAAAAACTAAGGGAAACGTAATTGATCCTGATTTAGTAATTAATAAATATGGTGTAGATACATTTCGATACTGGGCGGCGACGGTCAGCCACGTTGGAGATGATTTTCGTATTGATGAAGAAAAAATAAGAAATACGGGTAAAATAATTACAAAATTCTTCAATATTGCAAAGTATGTAGCCTTTTTTGAGGATAAATCTGTAGACTTATCAACGCTAAAATTAAAACCGATAGATAAATGGATACTTGCGGAATTAAACAGAGCAATAGAACAGTGTACTAACGGCTATGATGATTTCGATTTTATTGTACCGGCACAATCTATTCGTAATTTTGCCGTTAATTTATTCGCATCGCACTATATTGAAATCGCAAAGCAAAGAGCTTATGAAGGTGATGCAGGTGTAGCGGCAGTCCTACATACTTGCTTGAAGGCGATCTTAAAGATCTTGCATCCTATAACCCCGTTTATCACGTATAAACTTTATGAAATGATCTATGACGGAGATATCCAATTTGCTAATTATCCAGAATTAGTAAAAGAAAAAGAGGTATCAGAATATGGGGAATATACTGAGGATCTAATAGGTTTTAATTCTTTAGTTTGGAAAGAAAAACACGAGAAAGGAATATCACTAAAAGATCCCATTGATATGGATGTAAGTGAGAAACTCAAACCTTTTAAAGAAGACCTAATTGCGATGCATAGTCTCAAAAAGAGTTAAAACTTTTTTAATCTCTTCTTTTCTTATTTTTGTAACTTCAACGATAACTAATCCCGATTTTAGAGGTGGATTAAGTTCATAATTACAATTCTGTCCGTAAATGACATAGTCTCCTTCTCTGACAAATAAAATGAGTGGAGCCACAAGTAAATCCTCCTCGCCCTCTATCTGTACTAATACGCTCTTATTTTCAAAATTTTCATCGTTAATCGATTTGTATAATGCTAAGATCGCTGTAGATCTAATCCATCCTCTACCGCTATTATTCGCCCTAAGTTTAAGATCAAAGACGTCCGATGAATGAAATGGTTGAGATTTTCCATGTGTTTTTTGGTCTATAATACAAGTTTTAATATGCTTTCTCACCTGAGGGTCGTTTATTAATGCAGTTGTTACAATATCTCCTACGCAGTGTATTTTATAATTATTATTTCTGTGCTTTTTTTGATGAAACCACTTTTTAATTTTCAAGACATTTTTACTAATCGGACCAGTAAAAAAATTGTCTTTTGGTCGTTCAATTAATTTCCGATTTTCATAATTTAGAAAATAATCTTTGTTTAAATCCATATCATATCACGGAAATAGTCCTGGAAATGTTAATGCTGTTGTTTCGTCAAATCCCGCCATGAGATTCATACATTGTACGGCATTTCCGGCAGCACCCTTGACTAAGTTATCCAATGCGCATAATGCTACAATACGATTCAAGTGATCATCTAACTCAAATCCGACATCAACATAATTAGTGCCTCCGATCAATTTAGGATCTGGTAACCGATATATACCAGTTTTCTGTTTCATGAATCGAATAAATGGCTCTTTTCGGTAGAATTTACGATACGATTTAATCACCGTTTTTTCATCTATCTCTTTATTTTCTTTCGTGAATACATGGCACGTTGACAATATTCCCCGTATTAAATTAACACCATGGGCTGAAAATCCAACAGAAATATTGTTAGTAACTTCATTGTATTTTTCTTCATTCATTACGAATCCTAATTCTTGTTCTATTTCCGCGGTATGTCTGTGTCCAGTCATCTTATAAGGTCTTATACTGTTCTCTCTAAATGGATGATGTGATGATTCCGATACTTTATGTCCCGACCCAGAAGAACCTGTTTTTGAATCAACTATCATATTTTCTGTTTCTATCAAATCATTTGCTATTAAAGGTGCGAGTGCATATATTGCACTTGATGCATGGCAGCCGGGACCTGCTATTAGATTGGCCCCTTTAATTGCATCGCGGTGTAACTCGGGCATTCCGTATACTGCCTCTTGAATCAGATCGGGGCTTTCATGATGAACGTAATAATGTTCATATATAGAAACATCTTTAATTCTGTAATCTGCACTTAAATCGATAACTTTCAAGCCCACCTCTAGCAGCTCTGGTATTATTTTATGTGCAGTTCCGTGTGGAATTGCTGTGAATACGAGATCACATTTATCGGATAGATTATCGACTTTGAATAATTCAAATTTAATATTCTTTGAGATTGATTTTAGATTTGGATGAATCATGTGAATATATTTACCAACCAGACTTCTGGACGTTACTTGTGTAACTTCTACATTTGGATGTTGCAGTAATATTTGAAGCAGTGTTCCGCCGGCAAAACCAGATCCACCTATAATTCCAACTTTCATATCTACTTTCATTCCTACTTTCATGCCTACTTTCATTACATCGATGATATG
>WJKO01000042.1 GCA_014729055.1 Promethearchaeota archaeon
TTGCTAACATCGTCCATCGTACCACTCTGCGTGGTCCTGCTAACTGGATGGTGACAAGCGCTGACATTGCTTCGAAGTACGAGCAGTTGAATGATTTCCGTGGTAGTGATGCTCTTGCTACTGATGGTCTTGACATTGGCATTACCAATGCTGGTACTATTCAGAGCAAGCTGAAGTTGTACAAGGATCCGCTCTTTCCAAACTGCAAGATCCTGATGGGATTCAAGGGCAACAGTGCTCTCGATAGTGGGTATTTTTATGCTCCATATATACCGTTGCTCAGCACCCCGACTGTGATGGATCCGAATAGCTTTACTCCGAACAAGGGCGTGATGACTCGTTACGGCAAGAAGCTGATTGAGGACGGCGGTCTGTTCTACGCTACAGTTAACGTTAGCAATCTTTAATAAGATACAAAAGAAAACCCTGGAGGTAGTACTTCGGGGTTTTCTTTTGTATCTTATAAACAAATTGTATATTATTTACAAAAAGAATGAGACTGTTTATTAAGCAGAGTAAGAAATGTATATAAGCTGTTTGGAAAATCACAAATAAATATATATACAATTTGCATAACCAGTATTGGCCATTGTATATTTTGTCTATATATTTACAATTTGATTGGCAGAACAAAAAAGAAGCAAAGATAAAGAAAGAAAATGCAAATTGTAAATATATAAATAAAACGCGAAGTATAAAGAGAATATTTTATGATTGTATGGTCGAGAACAACTAAAGATTTTGGAGTTACGGAGGGTAACGTAACCAAGAGGTCTAAAGTATGGTTTAAATGTGGCAATTGCGGGAAAGAATATGTTTTGTCATACAAAACAATAATAGAAAGGGGAAGATGTGAAAGAAATAAATGCAAATTTTGCGCAAACCAATTTCTTACCGAGACCCAAAGAGAAACACGAAAGAACTCGTATGTTAAGAAATGCCGGGAGAATTATACTGAAGAAAAGAAAAGAAAGCTTAATCAGTATTATCTTAAATCATGGAAAACATTAGTTACAAGGAGGGTGTTAACAATAGAAGACAAGCATGGGACTTGCGATATAACCTGTGAATATGTGGCTACCATGCTTAAAAATCAAGATTATAAATGTAAATTGTCTGGTGTTCAATTGACGCACACTAAATCACTTAATAGCATGTCAATTGACAGGATAGATAACAATTTAGGACATATTAAAAATAATGTCCAACTAATTTGTAGGGGGCTCAATATAGCTAAAAATAAACATACAAATAATAATATAATACAATTTTTAGATTGTTTGTGCAATAAGCGAAAGTTTGTTCCGGAAAAGTTCTCTAGAGATTATCTGTCATCTGTTAGAAGAAACAGTGAGCAGAGAGATAGAAGGAAACAGTTAGACAATGATTTAACTACAGACATTTTAGTTGATATTTATAAACAACAAAAAGGTTTATGCACTATAACTGGCTTACCATTAGCGTGTTATCCACATCCTTGTTTTAGCTGTTCTATAGATCGTTTGGATAATAATTTGGGCCATACAGTTGATAATATCCATTTAGTTCTGAAGTGTATTAATAGAGCAAAATCTCGTTTTACCATAAACCAAGTTAATACTTGGTTAGAAGACGTGAGGAGTTGTTATGGAAACCTTGATTGAAGACTATAAAACCATGAGTTTAAGACAAATGGCGTCGAGATATGGTGTTTCGGCTATGACGATTAGGAAGAGATTAAAAAAGTTAGGGGTTGACACCAGTTATAGAAACTCAGTCAGACCTAAAGAATTAAATGATCATAATTTTATTGATGAACAGTTAAAAGAAGGGAAGACGTATGAAGATATTGCTAAAAATTTGGGTGTTGATAAAAGAACGGTTAAATCAGCGCATAACCGTAAAATGCCAGATGAAATTTATTATTCAAATTGGAAAGATTGTTTTAAGAATCATCAGCAATGTAGTACTTGGTTATTAAGATACGGTTTTAAACATCCTGAGTATAATGAGAGAATGTTAGCTAAATTTAGTACGAGTATGCTGGGAGTTGAACCTAGTTTAAATGCTAATGTTAACTGCCCGGCAGCGCTCAATTTTATTAAACATTTCTGCAAACATTTTTATTATTCAACTCACAAAGGATATAATTGTGTGCCAGACGCTTGGGATAAGGGAAATACTATTGTATTGAAAAAGGCGGTACAAATGATGTGGGATCATGGTAAAAAATGTAATATTTATAGTTTATTGAAAATAATAGCTAAACATTTTCGAGATTTCACTACAGTTTCTATCTTCAAACCTTGGGTGGCATCTTATGTTTATGATAAGTATATCCCTAATGGAGGAAAAGTGATAGATCCTTCAATGGGGTGGGGAGGAAGACTGATTGGGTGCGCAGATCGCAATATAGAATACGTAGGGTATGATCTAAATAAGAATGCGGTAAATGCAAACAATCGAATTAAAGATTATTTAAATTCTCACGGTAATAAAGTAAAAGCTGATATTAAAGTTGTGGACTCATGTACGGTTAATATGCCTCATGGAGATTTATTGTTAACGTCGCCCCCATATGACGATGCTGAGCATTATGATGGGGTCGACTCGACAAATACCAAAACAGAGCCCATGCTTGAAAACATTTTTACTTTTAATGGGATTATAGCGCTCAATTTGCCATTACGTTTAGAAAAAATATGCTTAGAGTTAGCTTCTCGGCGTAGGAGGAAATTAATCGAAAGATTAAAAATGAAAACTACTTCTTTCATGGGTCGTGAAAAAACACATGAACCAATACTGATATTCCACTAACATTTGAAGACCATTGACAGAATTTTCCGTTGTGGTATAATGACTTAGTATGGGAAAAGAATTATCAGATAAAATAACAGAATTATTCAATTCTGGAATGACTCATCAAGAAATTGGTAATATTGTAGGTAAACCTCGCAGAACAGTTATGAGGTTGTGTAACAAACTTGGGCTAAAAAGAACTAAATCAGAAGCTGCGGCACTAAAGATTAAGTCACCAATAGATAAGCCAGAAATTGTTGATTTTATTAAAGAGAATAGGCATTCTATGTCTCTTGAAGAAATAGCAGTTAAATTTGGCTCGTCTATTAGTTCTGTCCAGAGATTGTGTAATAAACACGATATAGAACTTGATAAAGAAAAATATCGTGAAGAACAATCTAAAAAGATGATCGCAGCGTGGACAGATGAGAAAAAAGCCATTGCCTCAGAAAAGTCTAGGCTTTTGGTTACTGGTGAGTTAAGACAGAAATTGAGTTTGGGAACTAAAAAGCTATGGGAGCAGGATAAATACCGTTCAGTTCAAGCTATTAAAAGATCGGAACAGTCGTGGTCCATATCTTCTATTCAGTCACAGTTATACGAAATGCTTGATGATCTTGGCGTCAAGTATTACAGAGAACATGATGATAAGCCTAATGACTCAGAAACTGTAATTGGCCCTTACAATTTTGACTGCGTTGTACCTGTTAGCGAAAAAGTTCTTTTGATAGAATGCCAGGGAGATTACTGGCATTCTATCTCAAAGGCTGTTATAAAAGATGAACAAAAGAAGTCTTATATAAACAACAATTTTAGTAATTATGAATTAAAATATCTATGGGAACATGAATTTAGATGCAGAGACAGAGTTTTTGAAACCTTAAAATATTGGCTTGGAATTACACAAGTTGAAATATGTGATTTTAGTTTTTGTGATGTTAACATAGTGCAGATAAATACCAAGACAGCCAATAAGTTACTAGATAAGTATCATTATTTGTCGGGCTGCGGTCGTGGTGGTATTATATATGGCGCTTTTTATAATGGCAATCTGATTGCTGTTTGTTCTTTTTCATCGTTGATAAGACAAAATTTACCGTATGACAGAAAAACATCCAGGGAATTGTCGCGTTTTTGTGTACATCCAAAGTTCCAGAAGAAGAATTTTGGTAGTTGGTTTATAAGTAGAGCGTTAAAAAAGCTTCCAATAAATATAAAAACAGTAATTTCTTATTGTGATACTACTTTTAACCATGATGGTGCTCTTTACAAAGCGTGCAACTTTGTAGAAGATGGTGAAGTTAGACCTGACTATTGGTATGTTGATGAAAATAAATGGGTGATGCATAAGAAGACGTTATATTCACATGCTATGAAAATGGGAGTTAAAGAGACAGAGTTTGCTGAAGAATATGGATATGAAAGGGTATATGGGTCTAAGAAAATAAGATATATTTATTTAAGATAAATTGCCACTTGAATTGGTGAAAGAAGCAGGTACGAAGCAATTGAAGCAATAACCTAGAAAGGATATAATGATGCAGACCTTATTGACGATTACTGCGCTAAGTGTAAAAAGCTGAGAACAGAATATAAGGATCAAAATGATAACGCATAAATTTCCAAAAGAACAAGAAGTCAGTAATGAGACTATTAAAAATAGTATAATAAGATCTAAATATAAAAATGGACTTTTTATTGCTTTATATTTTGGGTACTCATATCATGTTCCCATTGGCATTAGGCCAGATGATATCCTGAATAATGTTGCTTCAATTTGGTCTAAATATATTTTGTTAAACGCGGAGAAGTTTAGAGATTTTTTCGTAGGTTACGCAGGAAAGAAAGAACTAATATATTATTCTGGAGGATCATACTCTGACTATAGAATGCCAGAATTTTTGAATGGATTGATTGATTTGATAGTAAAAGACCAAGAAGATGATAAAATTCTTTGGTCTATAAATTCAAATTTTACAACAACTGAATTAAATGATAAAATGGTTAGAGCAGCTTCTACTTTAGCTTCTCAAAAAGAGTATTACGAATATGGTGTTAGTTTATTGTGTGGATTCTCTGAGGTAGTTCTTGAAGGGACTGAAGAAGATTGGAATAACTTGATTTTGGCAATTGAAAATATGCCGTGCCCTGATGATTCGCTGGTAAGCTGGAGATTGAATATAACACATGTCATCAAAAACATGATTGAAGGTAATGAGGATTTTTGGCAGTCGTGTGTAGTTAAACACCCTTATGGAAGTGGTGGTCAATCAAAGAAGGATGGATGGATAACCATATTTAATCCTATTAATGAAAATGGAGACTGGATAACACAAATAGAAGATAAAGATATTCTTGATTTAACAAGCGATTTCGATATTAATATTAATGATAATGGTCAAGAATTTACTGTAAAAGCTGTGTCTGGTCCAGTGTCTGTAAAGTTATTTGATCGTTTATCTGTTTTAAATAAAACAAGGTTTGTCAGAAAGCATCATTTAAAATGATGGATGGAGATAAAATGAATGAACTAGTGATTAATAGCGCCAGTGATTAATAACGCCAGTGATTGAATTGAAGAGATTGGCAATGATGGGTATAATAGATGTATTTAATAAGCATGGATAAACATATTATTATAGAGTCTTTAATAAGATCTCAAAAGAAATTGTATAAATCTGCTGAGGAAAATGGGTCAATTGATTCTAATCGATTTACTCGGATTGAGTTCTTAAATCTGATCCTAATAATATACATTGTAGTGGGTTAATTGATGTTCAACCAATGAAATAAAACAAACCATTTAGGAGATATCGAATGTCACGGAGAAAAGATTTATTAAGTGTTAGTTATCACAGTGATGATGACACTGGTATGTATCAAATAGGGGAAATTGATTTTGGGGTAAATTTTGAACTGGAAAATTATATTAAAAAGTATAAGTATAAAGGTGTTAAAGACATATTAGCAGCTTTAGGGCATTTGGCATGGGAAGTGAAACAAGCTTATTACAAAGTAGGTGTTCCTCCGGATGAAGCAAAGAATGGTATTGACTGTGGTAATAATAAATTATAAACAATTAGAAGGAGATAAAAATAATGATTATTTGTAATGTTGATGGGTACGATTATAGAATTAGTTTTCACCATGATAAGCCTGATATTACTCCAAGAACTACTGTTTGTAAACTTGAAAGAGTTAAAGCAGGTTCTAGATTTAATGATGAAGGTGAATCTATCTCGACTGGTATATCTACATGTGCAAAAGTAGATAATTTTTCAAAAGCTTATGGTCGTTTTAGATCAATGAAGAGAGCTATGAAAAGTATTAATGATAAAAATCTTAGAAAAAAGATTTGGGGTATTGTCAATAAATCATCTATCTGTAAGGTTACTTAACTCTTTAATATTTTGAGCCATAGTTTTTTTAGCTTTACTAAATAAGTCATCTATGAGGATACGATTGTTTAAGTCTATATTTGTTAAATTAGCAGAATAGTTTCCGGTGTGGTTATTAATTCTATACTCCCAATGTAAATTTACTATTAGACCATCACTTGATTCTATTGAGCCAATATTTACTCTACATCGTATTGGACAGATTGAGTGCATTTTTGTTAGTAAGTTTAAAATATTTTGCATAACTTATATTTTATTATGGCATATGTCATTTAAATATATTTCTGTAGTATATTCTAGTATTTACCGGGTAAACATGAGGATCAAAAATAATTTATGAAAAAATTCACATTACTGGAAGATATATTAGTTGGCTATAATTTTTATCCAAGGCATACATCTGCTTATTTAGTCGAACAACCTACAACTGCTCCAACAAAGCCTGAGACGGAGCCTGATACTAAACCTGAGACTGAGCCTGATGATGATCCAGATCCTTTTCATCCACCACAACCTATAGTGGAGCCTAAACCTAAGGCAATAAAAGTTTTTAAAGAAGCATATGAGGATGAGGTAAATCCTAATACTGCAAATTTTTGGAAAGACATTAGGAAAAAAGAGCATAAACATATCTTTAGTAAGCATCCTATACTAGCTCTTCATGGTGATGATTTATCAAAACAGGGTTATGAACATCATAAAGATATAGAATTTGATTCAGGTAAGATGATGCATCTTATGATGCAAATTCAAAAGATTGAAGGCCCACATAAGGAAGAATTAGAAGAATTAGCTAAAAAAATAATAGTTGAGATATATGGTATTCCTAAAGAGATGCTTCAAGCGGATTTAACTCGTAATACAGATATACAGGGAGAACAAGGTGATGATTCTTCTGAGCCTGACCCTGATGAACAGATACCTGCAGAATTGTTGAAAGAAA
>WJKO01000534.1 GCA_014729055.1 Promethearchaeota archaeon
GGATATGTCTATTGGATCAACTGCAAATTATTACGCAAAATTTGATTTCATAAAAGTTGATCCCCCTTTAACCGTTTATTCGCAAAAAGATATGCGCAGAATAAAACGTGAGATAACATTGGATACTGACGCCATAATATTGAATGAAAATGGATGTGTTCCATT
Organism: Promethearchaeota archaeon; assembly: GCA_014729055.1. GTDB lineage: Archaea > Asgardarchaeota > Lokiarchaeia > Sigyniarchaeales > Promethearchaeaceae > WJKO01. The sequence continues at coordinate 166 of WJKO01000534.1, forward strand.
AGAAGAATACTACGTGAAATTGCTAGATATTCCCATCATTAAAAAACGCGCTACGGAAGAATATCTTCGAGGTTTAAAAGTAAAAAAGTATCTTGAAGAAAGTAAGTTCTTATATATTGGTGAGATCCCGTCATTTTCTGCCCCAAATGGTCCTTGGGATTTCTATATGGTACAAAAACGATTCGGAACTCGATGGAGACACATGGAAACAAATGAGTTTTATCGAAATTTCGATAAATTCTCAGACAAAGAGGTAAAACAAGAACTTGAAAATTGGAAAAAAGATTTTGGAAAAATAGAACCTAATGATCAAGAGATGTTAAATGCTACACGTGCTTATCTTGCATTGAAATATCTGGCAGAACGGGAGGATACGAACGGTATTACGATTAACTGTGGTAGATTTACTGAGGAAAGACCAGTGGTACCATGCCTTGCTTTTGCACGTTTAATTGATGAGGGAATTATCTGTTCATGTGAGGGGGATGTAACTGCAATGCTTTCCAGTTTTATGCTCCACGCAGTCAATGATCAACCAATCTTAATGGGCAATTTTGGTTCCACTAAAGGTCGATTTGAAGCAGAAGAGGGAGAAGTTACTATTGAACATGATATTATACCTCTTTCAATGGGTAAAGATAAATTTACCATTCGGGATTATCACGGACGTCAATTTGGAGTAACAGCGTTTACTGAGGCTAAGGAAGAACCTATGACCTTGCTGAATCTCAATACCGAACTGGACACAATCTCCGTAATCGAAGGAAAAATCAAAAATACAGTAGATGGTATTCATTGCAGGGTTATTGTACATATGGAAGTTGATGGTGATGTTGATAAAGTGCCTGAAATAATAGTTGGAAGTCAACATATGTCTATGACTTTTGGACATTGGAAGAAAGAACTAATTGAAATGGCTAAATTCTTGGATTTAAAGGTCAATACTATCTAAACTCAAATTATCGAAAATTAAAAAAACTAAAATCTCTCATTTTCTATTTAGTAAAAGATATCGAATCAAAATAGTAGGGGCATTAAATGACGGAAATTTCCATAAAATATAAAGAGCTCTCGGAATCAGATTATAGATTAGCTGTCAGATGCGCACCATGTTTGGTCTATGATAAAAAGGAACCTTTTCTTCCTCAAGCAATAGGAATTTCTCTCTTCTATGATACTCAACGCCCAGCCTCACTTTTATTTTATCATATTCGAAATAATCTAAGCTTCAAGCAACGACTTAAAGACTATATTGAGGCTTGGGTTATGACCTTGTATCATACACTAATGAATGATAGAAAAACTGATCCAAAACCATTTGCATTGTATAAATTCTACAATAATCGACCACAACCCGTTTTAATGACCATCCGAGACAAATGGAAAAAAAATAAAGCAGAGAAAGTGATTGAATATGCAATATATTATAGTTCTGATATTGTGCATATTTACGACCTTGAACATGTTTGGGTGTATTTAAACAAAGATGATGAAATAATTGGTGTGAAGGGAACACGTCATGGGGTTATAATGACGTTGTATGGTTCAGCATCTAAAATTAAGTACCAAAAAAAACATCCTATTGTATACTGCACGCCAGGTAAACATAGCAATATCGTAGATCCCAAACAACTGAATCGCAGAATTTTAGAAAGAGCATGTGGGTATAACTACGTGGGAAAAGATGGAGTATATGATGTGCAATTTTTCAATGATAAAATATGGAAGAAGGTAAGAGAGTTCGATCCCGGAAAAGAAAAGATCAGAGAAGTCTATCGCAAGCATTATACATTCAAGCCAACCTTCAAAATGACGAAATATATGATCCCAACTCGAAAATTGATGAAGCCATGGTATGATTTAATGGAAGAAATACCCGATAGAATAATTAAATACCTAAAAGCTGAAGTATTACCTTATGTATAATTATAAACCTTATGTTTGATTATATACATATAGGAAATAGGTAAAAAGTGGAAGTTAAGGAGAATATAATAAAATGTCAGAAGATAGCACAATAGTTCAATTAGATACTATGAGAAGATTGATGGAGGACATATTTGTTAAGCTTGGTGTCCCCAAAGAAGATGCGAAAATCTGTGCTGATGTATTGATAACAAGCGATCGGCGGGGTATAGATTCACATGGATGCGCGAGATTATATATGTATTATATTAGAATTAAGCGAGGACAGCAGCTTCCAAAAACGAATCTTACTATTGAACAAGAAATGCCGAGTACAGCCCGATTGAGTGCCAATAATGGTATGGGGCAAGTAGCTGCGACAAAAGCAATGCAAATGGCGATTGATAAAGCAAAAAAGACGGGAATTGGTATGGTAACTGTTGGGCAATCAAATCATTTTGGCATTGCAGGATATTATGCCTTAATGGCAGCAAATCAAGACATGATCGGTATTTGTGGAACAAATGCAAGACCCGCGATAGCACCGACTTGGTCTGTGGAGCCGAAACTAGGGACAAACCCTTTGACTATTGGAGTTCCCACTGATTGGGAATTTCCATGGATTGCTGACCATGCGACCAGTATTGTACAAAGAGGGAAAATAGAAATATATGCAAGAGAAGGTCGAGATGTCGTTCCCGGATGGGTTATTGATGAAAATGGAAATGCAGCAACGGATGCCAATCAGATTCTTCAAGATTTACTAGACAAGAAGGCGGCCTTAACACCATTGGGTGGTATAGGGGAAGATACAGGAGGACATAAAGGATATAATTATGCAACATTAGTTGAAATACTGTCTGCAACATTATCAAAAGCTAACTTTCTCAGTGCTACAATCGGTTTGGATAAAGATGGAAACAGTATTCCATATAATTTGGGACATTTTTTCATAGCGATTAATATATCTGCGTTTATTAACTTGAAAGAATTCAAGAAGACGATCGGGCAGCTGCTTCGAGAACTTTCAAGTTCAAAGCTTGCACCAGATTCAGATTATGTCTATGTAGCTGGCGAAAAAGAGCATATTGCTGAAAGGAAACGGGGAAGGAATGGTTTTCCAATATCAAAAGAAACACAAAAACAAATAAAAATTATGGCAAATGATCTTAATCTGAATTTAGTCAAATATAACATGGATCTAAAAAGTATTGAAATTGGAGACGAAGTTGACACTGGTTGGTAATGTCTCCTACAATAAATGACAGACGATTATAATAGAAGGCAGTCTGTGGATAAAGGTGTTTGTGTTTTGAGTAAAGATGGATCGGAAAAACGAGGCATCCAAAAACCTAGAGGAAGTATTACAAAAGGTGAAAAACCAACAGATGTTTTTCTAAACACCCTCTGGGAAGTGTTGGAAAAAGAAGCTAGTCTAATCAAAACGCAAATGCCACGATTTAATAAATTGTGGACGGCATATTTTAAAGAATTCAAACTAAATCCTCATCAAATCCGCAAATTTTTACCAGATAATAAGAAATTTTTTGGAAGTAACAAATATAAAGTAGCAATTTTAAAAAGATTAGAGGCATCGTTAATTGATGCATATTACACTATAAAGGATGTCGTTTTAACTATCTTTAAGGGCTATTTTCCAAATTCTAATAAATTTTTAAGTGATATCGATGAAGAGGATCGCATTCCGATAATGTTTAAATCTGCAGAGGTATTAATTGGATCTTTACTGCAATTTCTTTCAACTGAAAAAGACATTATATCAATAAAATACCTGGTTATTGCTAAGAATAAGTCGATGTTACGATTGAAAGGAAGGACTGATCAGAAACTCTTGGAAAAGTTAAGATCGAGCGGCTTTGAGAGTGATATTAATACGATTAATAAAATCATGACCGAAATTTCAGATCTAAATTACGTTGAAAAAAGAAAAATCACAGAGGAAGAGCAAGCAAAAGGTCTGGAAGGAAATTTTTTCTATAAATGGAATAAAGAAAAAGACTTTACATTAAGTAACTCAGCGGATAAAATCTACCACAGCCGCATTTTACCAGTCATTGAATGGTGTATTGGTATATGGCGGAGTATGTACAATATACGTGAGTTAGATGTGGAGATTTTAGATTCATATAAATGGAAAGCATATCTTGAAAAGACGGTTAAGAAAGCTGCAACTCAAGGTTTCATGACGTGCTATTGGGTCATTAAAAATATCCGAAAATATTATGAAATGCTCGTGAAAGATGAATTGAAAGGATAAAAATAACTTCTAGACCATCTGTTGCGTGCATAATTCTCTATAATATGGATTAGATTTCAAGAGATCAGTATGCGTTCCTACATCTTGTATTTTTCCCTCTTTCATCACCACGATCCGATCTACAATTTTTAATGTTGCAAACCTATGTGCAATGATGATCGTAGTAAATCACTTTAGTATTTCATCCATATTCTTTTGGATCAGATTTTCTGTGTAACTGTCAATATTAGACGTGGCTTCGTCTAAAATAACTATCTTTGGCTTTACCAAAAGAATACGAGCGTATGCTATTAGCTGGCGTTGTCCACCTGACAATTTAGCTCCGCCTTCTCCGATTTGCGTATCATATCCAAAGGGCATGCGGCTGATAAAGTCATGGGCGTTTGCCAGCTTGGCTGCTTGGATTACCTCCTCTTTTGTAGCTTCGGGTTTGCTGAATCGAATATTATTAAAAACTGTATCAGAAAATAGCATCACTCGTTGCGATACAACCGCCATATTTTCCCTAAGTTCTTTATTAGCTATGTTTCGGATATCAATCCCTTCGAGTAAAATCTTCCCCTTATCAACATCATAGAGTCTAGTAATTAGACTAATAAGAGTGCTTTTACCTGCGCCAGTTTCTCCGACAATTCCCGTTTTTTTACCTCCGTCTATTTGCAAATCAAGATTGTCAAATAATTTAAAATTTCCATAGCTAAACGAGACATTCTGCAATAAAATATCGATATCTTTCTTTTTAGGTAATGCTATTGGTTTTTTTGGTTCTAGTAATCTGTTTTCAATACTCATATACTGATTAATATGAATCAGTGACGCTGCTGCAATTTGGAATGTTGTATATACACTACTTAAGTCCGATATGGGTCTAATTAATTGGTTAATGTATTGAAGAAAGGCTACCAATACACCTAATGTAAGCGCTCCTGCCATAACTTGGGCTCCACCAATTCCAATTACTATAGCTATTGCTATGAAACCAGTAATAGAGACGACCGCATGCATTACACCCATTAATATATTAGCCTTTAAATTAGCTTGGACATTTTGCTCTGTTATTTCATTAAACTCTTCATTATTCTTATCTTCCATGGCAAATGATTGGATTTCACGAATGCCAGAAATGCTTTCTTCAACATCTGCATTTAACTCAGCTACTTTTTCACGAATTTTGTATACTGCTCCACGCACGATACTTCTAAATCCGCGAATAGTGACCACTAAAATTGGTAGAATCACAAATGTAATCAGCGTAAGACGCGGACTCATTTTTAACATTATGATTAAAACCCCAATAATAGCAACAAAATCGCTAAACAAAGAAATTAGCCCTGACGTTAAGGCATCTGATAAGCTTGTTACGTTGTTTGTGACAATTGATAGGAGTTCACCTCTTTTTTGCTCTGTATGATAACTGATCGGTAATTTCATAATTTTTTGAAATACATCACTACGAATACCCGCAATTACATTTTGCGCAGTCTTAACAGTTACTTTATTGTGATAATATCCTAAAATCCAATTTATTGTGTAAAGGAAACAAAGAAGAACAACGAATATGTATATTCCGGTTTTGTTTTTAAAAGTGATATAGTCATCGATTAGTATTTTAAAGAGTAGTGGTGGAAAAATCGAAAAAAACGCGGTCAACATGGTTAAGATGATTGAAACAATAAATCCTTGTTTGTTTTCAACAATTTGGTTTTTTAGATATCCGAAATCCGTTTTAGAGAGTTTGCTTAACTTCATCCGTTCCATTTTATGTTTTTCGCGTCCAGGAATGCTTCGTCCACGTGGAGGTCGGTGCATTATATCTTCTCCCCCTCATCTTTACTAGTATTATCCTTAAACTGTGAAGCAAAGAACTCTTGATAAAATTTTCTGGTATTAATGAGTTCGTTATGTGAACCTATTGCTACAATTCTTCCATCTTTCATGACAACGATTCTATCAGCATTTTTAATTGTCCAAAGGCGATGGGCGATAACTAAAGTCGTTTTATTCTTCATAAGATTTCTAACAGCAGAAATGAGTTTTGAATCTGTTATAGCATCCACTTCTGCGGTCGGCTCATCTAAAATAAGGATTTTTGGGTCAGTTACGAGAACACGGGCCAAACATAGTCTCTGTGCTTGTCCTCCACTGAGTTTAATACCTCGTTCTCCTATTAATGAGTTATATTTTTTTGGCAATGAATGAATAAAATCTGCAATTTGTGCTGTCTCAGCGGCTTTCTCTAATTGATCCATAGTTGCGCCAGGATTGCCAAATCTAATATTATCAGCAATAGACCCATCAAAAAGAAATGTATTCTGCATTAAAGTACCTATCTGTTGTCTTAAGCTTTTAAGTGTGCAGTCTTTAATGTCAATATCATCAATTAATATATTCCCGTTGTCAACTTCATAAAATCGAGTTATCAGACTTAACAGCGTAGTTTTACCAACACCAGAGGGACCAACAAATGCAACCATTTCTCCTGGTTTTATTTTTAAATCAATGTTGTAAAGGATTTGTGTTCCTTCGAAATACGAGAAACTTACATTTACATAGTCAATTTTCCCTTTAATATTTCGCAATTGACAAGCATTTGGTGTATCTTTTATTGACCGTTCTATGTTAAATATTTCAAGCATGCGTTCAGTTGCTGCCTTTGAATGATTGAAACCATGAATGCCAGGTAAAAGTTCACGTAATGGTCTGGTAATTAAACCAAAGTAAGTAGTTACACCTACAATAAGACCTAGCGTTATTTCTCCATTAATATACAGAAGACCACCAATCATAAGGAAGAAAACAGATAATAAAGATAGTAAGTAAGGCATCATTGGGATCCATTTTGCACGAATGATGCTTGATTGCACCACCGTGTCCAAATATTCTTGATTCCATTTATCGAATTGTGAGAACATCTGAGCTTCTTGACCATAGATCTTTATTTCTCGAATGCCATCAAATGTATCTCGAATAGATGCCGTAAGGATCCCATGTGCCTTTCTTGATTTCCTATGAATAGGTGTTAATTTTCTCATAAATTGACGCATAAACAACAACAAAGCAGGCATAAAAAACAAGAAGAGAATACCGAATTGTACGTCCCAGAAAAACATTAGAATTAATATTCCGA
>WJKO01000535.1 GCA_014729055.1 Promethearchaeota archaeon
GATTTAAGTTGAGAAATTCGGGCCATGATAGCAGCAGCGTCATATCATGTAAAAATGATTTACTTTTATTTTCAAGTCTAACCATAAAATACATTTTGGCGCCTATAACTTCAACTTTTTTGGAGAGATAAAGACTTTTATCGAACTTTGGTTCATTTTCTGGTAGATATAATCTATTATTTCTTATTTTACCAGTTAATAACCCTTTCTCAATTAATTTAAATAAACGTTCTAAGATCTCTTGCTCTCGCATGTCAAATTTTTTTGCAATTGAGTTTAATGGTATTGGATTAACAATTTCTTGCAAAGATAAGATGATATTAAGGAGAATATCTTGAGATGTTTGGCGATAGAATTCATGGCTTCGCTCTAAAAGTGAGTCCTTGATTTCATTCCAGTCATCCAAATATTGACGAATCAAATTTGAACGCTCAACATCAACTGCTATGTCATCCAACTGCTTGTAGAGTTTCATTATTTCTTTATTAAAATCTTCAATGCTACTATTTGTCTGGCTTATTATCAAATCTAAAAGGTTTATTGCATTTTCAAACTTTTTCTGTTTAATTTCATCTTTCACAGGTGAAGTGATAAGGGAAAATCGTTCGAATTGTTCTTGGATACTTTTAGTAGAGTGAAGTACTAAATTTTGGAATTCATTTAAGAGCAATTCAAATGATAATTCCTTCTTAAGCTCTTGTTTTTTGATGCTATGTTCATCATCACCCGATTTATCAATATATTCATGTAAATCTCTTAAATTATAAGATATGGTATATAAGAGTTGTTGAGCTTCAATTTTTACTTTAACCCAATATACTGTAATATCTTTAAGATATTCCTTGAAATCAAGGTTTTCTATCCATATAGTTCCTATCTCAGACTCGAGCCGATAAATCTTGTCACGAACATAAGCCAGATGTTCCAGCTTTTTCTTAGCTTTGTCTTCTTGGCCGTCCATAATCAATTCTTTGATTGTCGTGTTAAGATCTGCAATGAAATCTAACTCAGATTTCAATACATCGATTCTATCTTTGATCTTACTTACTTTTTCTTCTAATTTAATTGCATATTTCTTCTTTGATTTTTCAATCTCTTCGCTAATGAAAGCTTTAAGATCACTAAGTTCCTCTAATAATTCAAGCCTCGAATATGTCCAATCTTCTATTAGATCCACCGCTAGTCTTTTAAATCGATATGTGTAAATATTATCACCAAAATTCTCGATCTTTTTGATTGCTTTGTTAATTTCTTCTTCTAAGGTAATAGAGGCTTCTCTAAATTCATTATTATTTAGAATTCTCATTAATTTGGTCTTTAATGACGCTGGTAGATTTTGTAATCCCATCATTTGTTGATAGAATAGATTCGTTTCTTGATCTATTTCCTTAACAATTAAATCTATGTTATCGACTGCGTTATTGACTTGATCGATAGATAATTTTATACTTCTGATTACTTCGGGGTCGTTCTCAACTTCAAGTAACTCCTTCAAGCGTATATCTGTCCAAACAGCAATGCTTTCCTTTTTTAAAATTAAATTCGCTAATCCCATAATTTCAACAGTGTTCTTACGAACACGCCAATCAATGCTCTCAAAATTGGAAAACTCAGAAGCTACGAATTGTTCAATAATATCTGGAATCTCTTCTTCTAATTTCAATAGAGATTCTTTCACGAACTTATATAATGTTGGATCTTTATCTGCAACATTTAAATTATAAAAAATATATGGTAAGATTACTTTTGGTCGCTCGATTCCTAAATACATGAAAATATCAAATAAACCTGAATACTTTTCGGTGTTTGTTTCCAGGTTTTTTAGCAATAGATTAACAATCTTTTTCGGGTAAACGCGTCCGATTTTTACACATGCATCGATAATTTTTGTTTGAATTGCAAAATTTGAATCGTCTAATAAATTGATTAATTTGGGTAATATTTGTGTAATTGTCAAAGAATAGTCGCTCTTCCCGACTTCGCCCACCAGCCATATGCCTTTTTCTTGTATCTGCCAGTCTTGATGGCTGATTAATTTAAAGAGAATATAAAGAAATACTTTCGAACTAACATTTGGGATAATTTCACTTATACTTTCAACGGCTAGACTTTGTACCTCTTCATCGGGATCGCCAACCTTTTTTGCCATAAGTTCAATAAACTGGTTTAAGACTTCTTCATTAACTTTCTCAGAAATCGCGAGTTTCTTCATGATTTTTAAAGCACGAACCCGAATCCTCCACAATTTATCATTCAGTTTTCCAATTAAAAAACTAATTAAATCTTCTTGAAGATCTTGTTGATTCAATAAGATGTTACCAATAATATTCAAGGATATTTCGCGTATATTGTTATCTGGATGATCTAACGCATTTTGAATGTACTCGATAATGGGATATAATTCATCGGGCTTATATTTACTGATCTTTTCCAAGATCATCAAAGCTTCCGTCTTTATCCAATCATCGTTATGATTAATTAAGGGAACTATTACTTTATTGATTATTTTTTGCGCAATTTCGGGACTTTTATCGCAGATTATCGTCAGTTTTTCCAGTAATTCGTAGTAGTATTCTTTACTCTCAGCATAGAGATTCTCTAAAATTATTGAGATACAACTGTCAATTACTTCATTATAATTTCTATGTAAAATTTGACGATCAATTACACGTAATGTTTCTTCGTTTAATTCTGGACTTTCGGTTGAATCTCTTTGTGATTCTTGATTCAAAATACTTCAATCTCCAATGATAATCATAAAATATATGAATTAATTAATATTTTTGGGAATATAAATTTCAGCAATATGAGAATTTATAATACTGGTTCCATATTCTAAGCTTCTACAAAGAACAGATAAAAATCTAATCTTAAAAAAATATGGATTTATCATTAATCATACATAACTCAAGCTAAATATTTTAAAAAAAGAGAAAGAAAATTATATTCAAGAATAAAAAAAATGTCTTATGAAATTTAAATAATTAATGGAAAATGGTCACTATGGCTGAAAAAGACGAAATTGAAAAAGAAATTGAGAAAGAACTTGAAAGAGAGAAAGAAAAGAGTAAAGAGGTCCTTGAAGAGAAAAAAAGACAAGAAAAATTGAAAAAACAAGATGCAAAGTTACAATCTATTATTTCCGAGAAA
>WJKO01000536.1 GCA_014729055.1 Promethearchaeota archaeon
ATGTTAGTAACGACTAAATCAAATTCTCCATGATTTAAGGAGAATTCCAATAAATTGTGATGCTTAAAAATGTTAATATTGAAACTCTTTCGTTGATCAGTATTCGGATAAAGAGATTGAAATCGATTTATTTGCTTTTTTCTTAAACCTATGATAACAAATTTCGAATTCGGGTTACAAGCTTTCAGAATTTCATAAATTTTACTAACTTCTTTGCCAACTATAAGGATTTTTGAAAAATATGTATTATGCGTTCTTCTCATACTTTTTATTGTATTTGTTAAATTTTTCTCATATAACAAAGAATTCATTTTAATTATAATGTAAGATAGGGAATTTGCATTAAAAAATTTTAGTAGAGATTATTTAAATTAGTATTCTCGAACTGTCATTATTGATTCTTAAATTTATGTTCAGTTGTATCGTAAGATCTTGCAGTTTCGTACATTGCGATGATATTATCTATTGAATGAAATGTCATAATATCTGTGCATGGTCCTAAAACGAGATTATTTGATGGTGCGACAGCAGATATTATCTTTTTGCATTGCTTTCGCACATCTGCCGGGCTACCCTTCCAGAGCAGACGACTTACATCAATATTACCATTCCATGCTATTTTATCACCATATTGTTCATTTAATGCGATAATATCGACTCCAGCAGCGGGTTCTAAGCATTGTAACAAATCCAGTCCTACATCAATGTAATAGGGAATTAAATCGGAAATATCCCCGTCCGTGTGGATCATCGTTTTACCTCCTCTTTTATGAATGTAATCAAATAATTGCTTGGTTCGTTTTCCATAAAACTTTTTCACATATTTTGGGGCAATCATCAATCGTCTTTTCTGTGCTATATCGTCCGTGAAAGCAATTATCATCTCATTATCAATATCGAGCAACCTTTTACAGATTTCTAAATTTACTTTATATAATTCGTCAACACAATACTTCAGTAAACCAGTTGGCTTTCTAATCTCTTTCGCGAATGCAGCGTACCCTATACTCAACCAGATACCTTCATGAAAACCATTGATTATCGGCCAAATGAATATTTTGTCTTCTTCCAAGACCTTTTTTTTATAAAATTTTTCAAATGCTTCATAATGAGATTCAGATCTCATCACTCGTTTAGGAAACTTTTTTCGCTCTTCAAGAGATGTCCAAGCCCCGCCAACATAAAAATTCTCACCAGTTGACGATTTTTTGTAACGTCTCCCATTTGCATGCACTGTTGATCCATCTTCATGTTTATATGATTGAAAACCTGAAAGTTCCATAATATCTCCTAAGGATGGATCGGTCGTGCCATCAACTCCCAATTCAACCAGAATTGTCTGATCCTGGCTAAATCTAACAAAACTTTCGTCTTTCACTTCAAATCTTTCATCCCACTTAATAAGGAACCCCAACTCACATTTAAATGCATAAGTTGGAAGTTGATCTGCGGGTTCGTGGTTAATGGCGGCGAGAATTCTCTCTTTGTGGGACATTTGACTTGGCATCTTAAGGTTATAAGTTTTTTCTGGTTCTAAAAGTTGTTCAATTTTTGTAGTCAGTGAACAAAAAAACAATCTACAAATAATCTAAAAAACAATCTACATCTAAGAAATGGATCGTGAATATAAAAAGAAAAATGGGATTTTCTATACACCAGATTATATATGTAAATATATGTGTGTTAATGCCCTCCTTTCTTATTTGAATGAGTTTTCGACACCGCATATAACTCTGTATAATAAAGAGATGATAGAAAAAACAATAGAAGAAGTCGTGTCTGATAATATAAATGCCATTGATTCTCTTAAAGGAAAACTGCACAATGTGAAGATCCTAGATCCTGCATGCGGGGAAGGCATTTTCCTGATTGAGACCATGAAAATCTTGTATATGTTACGAGAATATATCGAATCCCGAGAGAATAATGCAGAATCAAAGTATAATCTCCTTAAAGATATAATTTCTAATAATTTGTTTGGCGTTGATAAATCAGCTTCTGCTATTAAAAAAACAAAGGAAAATCTAACTCATGCAGTTCGCGGTTTATGTGATTCTAAATTATCAAAAACATCCTTAAATTTCTTTGGAATAAAACAAGGGGATGCTCTCTTTAGCGATCAGTTTAACTGGCGAAAGGAATTTCAGTCAATCTATAGTAGCGGGGAAAAGAAAGGTTTCGATATAGTAATTGGAAATCCCCCTTATGTTGACATAAAGACACTGGATGAGCGATATGTTTCACGGCTCTTTGAAAAATTTAAAACAACCCACAATAGAATTAATCTATATTCCGTTTTTATTGAAAGATCTCTCAATCAGTTAATAAAGGAAAATGGAATACTAAGCTTCATAATCCCAAATTCTCTGCTCTATAAATCCTCCTATGAGAATATAAGAAAGAAAATGTTGCATGAGAGTTTTATTAGAGAAATTATCAGACTTCCTAACAATATATTTCAAAATGTTTCTGTTGAAACTATTATTATTACTCTACAAACCATTTTTAAACAGAGAAAACAAGCCAATAATCTCTCAAATTTGGTTAAATTTCATGTTTTTGCCGCGGATGAAAATCTTTTAGAATTAGATTTCTCAAAAAGTATCGATTCAGGTGACGTGCGTCAAGAAAAATGGATTCAAAACCATAAATATATGTTTTCATTATATGATGAAGAAATATGGAGATTATTGGAGAAAATCGAATCAAATTCTCAATTGTTAGGAGATAAAAGAGATCCAATATGTGAATTCTCACTTGGAATTACCCCTTACGATAAATATAAAGGGCATACCCCCGATCAGATAGAAAGTAAGGTATTTCATAGCGACAGAAAAATTGATTTTAAATATAAACCGCTATTGAAAGGCAAAGATATTAGAAGATATCGATGTCATTGGAATGAAAATACATATATTAAGTACGGGGAGTGGTTAGGGGCACCGAGATCTAAGAAATTTTTTACTGAACCTCGAATCTTGGTTAGGCAAATTGTTAGTGGGCAATCACAGCGTATATTAGCAGCATATGTGGATGAAGAATACTATAACACCCAGATTGCCTTCAACCTTTTATTGATTAATGAAAAAGAATTTAACATCAAATATATTCTCGCTCTGCTAAATTCTGAATTGATGAGCTTTTATCATCTCTATAAATTCTTAGATCCCACTAAAAAAGTATTTCAGAAAGTTCTAATTCAGAATGCAAGAAGGTTCCCAATAATAAGGATTGATATGGACAAACAAGAAGAAATTGCGGAAATTGTGGATAAATTAATTAAAATCATAGAACTAAGAAAAAAGGATCCAGAATTAAGAACTTTAAGAACTTTGAATAAAAAAATTGATGACTCCATTTATGATATATACAATATCAGTGATAAAGAGAAAAAAATCATTAAATCCAGACTCAATTCTCATTTAACCAGTTAAGTTTTAAATCAGATTTTTATGTTTTTATGGTTTTGATGAGGATAACTAAATACTTGCGAATTTCTATGCAAATCTAGACAAAGAATGTTAAATCAAATAGCATCCATAGGATTACTTTTTCTCATTCCGATATTGATATTCCTTATTATCGGTGCCACATACTGGAAAGGTCTCACCGTGGTACCGTTTAATGAAGTACATGTCGTATCAAGGAGCAAAAAAGTATCAACCTATGATGGAAAAGGAAGGTATTTTTTTATACCATTTTTACACGGAAGAACTATAATTCCCAAACATGTCTTAGATATCGAACCAGAATTAATCAAACTTCATGATATGGACAATCTGCCATTCGGTGTGGAAGTTTCGGTAAAGGTTCAAGTGACAGATCCAGAAAAAGCAGCGGCAACTCTAACGAGTATCGATCATAACACGGTCAAGAAGGTTGTCGAAGACACAGTTATGTCCGCAGCACGCAGCATTGCCATGGAGCGAGAGATATTGCAGATAATGAAGAGAAGAGAGGATATAGAGGCGGCAATTTACGATATGGTAGCCGATGCACTTTCAAAGCTAGGATTATCTGCGATTATTTTCGATATCAAAAATATACGCGACATAGAGAATAGCGATGTTATAAGCAGTCTTGAGGCGGTAAAGATTGCAGAACTCCGAAAAAATGCGAGGATTTCCGAAGCAACACACGACAACGAAGCAAAAATTATTGAAGTAGAAAAACGCAAAAATAGTACGGTAAAAGCAGAACAGATGAAACAAGAAGAAGAGGATGCACGATTACAAAGAGAGCGTGAAATGGCTAAACAACAACGGGCAGTTGAAGAAGAAAAATTGAAAATAGAAGAACAAAAAGCTGCAAAACTGGCGTCAATAGCACGAAATAAAATGAAGATCATGGCCGAAGCTGAGCGTGAAAAAAGGTTAAATGAAGCAAAGGCTGAGGCAGATGCCATTAGACTTAGGGCGGAAGCAGAGAGCAATGCTATTAAACTAAAAGCTGAGGCAGAAGCAGATGGGATCAGAAAGCGGGGTGTTGCGGAGGCTGATGTTCTGAAGAAAAAGGCAGAAGCTATGAATATATCAAGCCAAGCAGGACAAATCAAGATGCTGGAGGTGTTAAGCAAAGCACAAGTTGAATCGGCGGGGAAAATAGCAGATTCATTAGGAGCAAATAACAAGATCATGTATTTACCTGTCGGCAATGGTTCTAACTTCATGAGTTCTTTTATGCCCAAAATCGATTCATTACTTCAATCAGGATTGTTGGACGAAATTTTGCAGAAATTCGCAAAAAGCTCTTCTAAAAATAGAAAAAAGAAATCTAGCAAAACGAAATCCAAGAATGATGAATAGTGTATATTTTTTTATTATTCATCTTTTATTTTTTATGGGTTATATTCAATTTCATACAAAAAAAGTCAAGTGCATAAAAATGGTCAAAATTCCCGTTGGTGAAAAAGTAAGAGTAAATCTCTGGGACTCTGACAAAAAACGCGGACTTGTCAAATATTTTACCCACACAATGAATTTAGTAAATGCAGAAAGTGATTTTAGGCTCGAAAAAGGCGATACCGCAATTGTAATAAAATCATTTGATTCATTTGTTGTCATTATACCTGAAGATAAATACAGCAAGATTCTTGATGTTTCACAAAAAACTAAGGTGGATCGTATTGGATTATCTGAAGTGGTAACCAAAATATTATTGGATTGGGATGAAAAATCGGGCGGGATCTTGTCCATTATGGAACTATTAGAGTTAATTCATAAGACAAGTCTAAAATATTTTGTCAACAGAAAAGATTTGAAAAATTTAAGGAAAGTGAAAGATCGTAGTTATGACATTATCAAGGACAGCGGTGATTTGTATTTTGTTTTAAAACCTTCGAAAACATCTTCTGATATTGTAAATGTTCTTAAATTCGCACAATCTAAGGACTATATCAACTTTCAACAACTTCAAACGAAGTTCTATTGGTCTAAACTAAGAATTGAGCGCAATCTTGATTATTTAGTAGAGGAAAAAATAATGAGAGTGGCTACAAATTATCGCTCCGGAACGCGTTATTATTTAATTGGAAAACCGCAACTATAAGAAAAATTTGGCGATCGGTGCAAAAAACGCTATAACATCCCGAGTTCTACCCATTTCTTTTTTAAAATCTTCGATCCAGTCTTCAAAATCTCTGTTTTGATATTTCAGAAGTTTTTGGGACTTTTCAGTATTATAGTAATCCAAATAATAAGTTTTTGTGGAGAATTTATTTGGTTTAGCAGGTGGTAGATTTAATGTTTCGAAGATTTTGTCAATTTGTTCATGAAAGAGCATCCTGCAATTTACACCACCAGCAATGTTAAAAACTTCATTTTTTGCGTCCACAGACACAGCATTTGCAAACGCTAATGCCACGTCTTTTGGATGTATAAATTCTACTCTTTGATTATAAGGGATATCATACATTCGCTCTAAATTCTTTGGAGAGAGATCAAAGCTCAGATACATAGCTTCTGCTATACGTAAAATCAACCATTCTAAACCAGAATTACGTATTATACTCTCACATTCTGCCTTATGCCGTGTATAGTTATCTGTTGGATTGATATTCCGTTCTGGTATAATATCTTTATTATACCATGTTGTTGGTCCATATAAAGACACGGACGAAGCAAAAATAAGTCTACAATCCGGATTTAGTTCCTTAATCGATTCCACCAGCAACTTTGTTCCTTCCACATTAATGTTACGGGCAAATGAAGCTTTTTCGCTCATTGGGGGTAATATAAATGCCAGATGTATAATGGCATCCAGATTTGGAATCAGATCTTGATAAGTATCTGGTTTCATTATATCCCCATAGCAAACTGTTCCTTTAGGAAATCTATTCGCAATTTTAACGGATGACCTAGTTTTCAAGTCGAATATTGTTACGTCATGTTTTTGATTGATACATTCTTGGGTAATATACTGACCAAGACCGCCTAATCCTCCGGTAACCATAACTTTCATTATTTATTATCTCGGTTTATTTGTAATTGAAAATAATTCACTATGTTTTACTGGTATTGGGTTCATTTTATTCTTGAACCTCTCATTGTAGGTTATTTAAATAGTAATTTAAAATAGTAATTGTAGTAATTGTAGGTTTAATATATCCGATAGGCGATGATTGAATAACAGTAAGATTTTTTAATTAAGTGAATCAATTTGAAGATATGAAAGTAGTAGCTATAAATGGCAGTACCCGCTCGGATGGTAATACACACGCCGCTCTTGAAATTGTCGGGCTTGGACTGGTAGCACGTGGAAAGGAACATGGGGAGGATATTGAGTATACTATTATTGATTTAGCTAAGAAGAAACTAAACCCATGTCGAGCGTGTTATGGATGCCGGGATAAAAATGAATGTATTCAAAATGATGATGTGAACGAAATATTCAAGGAACTACATAGTGCAGACGGAATCATTCTTGGATCACCGACATACTTTTCAAATGTGTCGTCCCGGATGCAGATGTTCATTGAACGGATAGGAATCATAAACAAGACAAATGGCGAATTACTTGCAGGAAAAGTTGGCGCGTCTGTCGCTGTTGCACGAAGACAGGGTGCGAATGTTGTATATGCTGCATTAAATTATTTCTTTGGAATTGCACAAATGCCGATAGCATCCAGCACTTATTGGAATATAGGTCTCGGAAAAGAAAAAGGTGAAGTCAAAAATGACGAAGAAGGGGTAAAAACCTTCGAGAATTTAGGTCATAATATGGCTGATATGCTGTGTAAACTCCGCGGGTAAATTTATTTAAGTTTTAATTCTCTCTCTACTTTTTTTAAAAATTAATCGGATATTGTCCCCACTTATAAATAGAATCCCTTAGTGCAATTGCATTTTTAAGAGGGACGTTAAGATAATCGTGTGCAGGACCGGCAATATATCCTCCGCCTTTCGCCATCTTTTTAATTTGGCTTTTCACATGTTGTTCTACTTCTTTTGGTCCTACACCTGGTTCTGTCATATAGCTCTGATTTAGCCCACCAACTAATAAAAAATTGTCGCCCCATTTCTTTTTCACTGCTGCATGGTCAATTAGAGAATCTGGTTCCATACTTTGCCACCCATCAAGCCCTGCCTCGATTAAATCGGGTAGAAGATCCACGATATTCCCACAGCTATGTATGTAAAAAATAGCACCCATTTCGTGAATCCGGTCACAAAGTTCCCGATATGGTTCTTTAAAATATTTCCGGAAAGTTCTTGGAGAAATGAGACTTCGCCCCTTTTGTCCCATATCGTCACCGCCGAATATTGCATCTGGTTTTACTTTTTCAATCTCATCTAAGATTTTTAGCTGAGCTTCTTTTCGAGTTTTTACCAGTCTATGAATGAGTTCTGGTTTCTTTCTACAGTAATAGCCAAAACGACTCATACCCATCATGGGCCATAAGGATTCAAAAAGTTGACACCCGCCAATTTGCGGTATGAGACAAATCTTATCCCCAAAGTCCCTCTGGCATTGCTTAAAGAGATTTACATCAAAACCGCTGATCTCTTTTTCATGATGCCAGCCATACGTATCGAACCAATCTATAATATCCTCTTCCTTTTTCAGATATCCGTCGATATACCACGAATATTCACGTCCGTTCGGTAAAATTGTAGATCCAGTAATATTTCCGTTATAATTTACGTATTTATATTCTAAACCTTGTCCTTTATCTGGATCCTCTTCTTGTTCTTCTCTTAGTTTCTCTAACAATTCTTTTTTTAATGTTGGATTATAATTTCCTATAATTTTATTGTTCTCATCTAAATGTTTATTGGTAAAGTCACTTCTAATTCCTATAGATCTAGTCTCAACTTCTGTTCCTAAATTATAACGTACGGTAAAGTCCCCCATAGGTGTTAAGATAATATTTTCATCATTCTCGGTCCATTGATCGAGAATTGCTTCATCATTAGCCATTAATTCGATATAAACTTGAGAATAAGGAGGAATACCCATCAAATATACTGGTATCCGATCGGGTTCCTCATGGTTGATGACCTTTTTTACACGTTCATTCGCGGTCATCGTATCTGAATCTAATATCATTTTTCATTTCCTCTTAATAATCTTCTTGTTTTTTATTATATTTGGCATCTTATATCTTTATTTAAATACTCTATTGTTCTATTTCGGTTTATCAAATCCGTGTTTTCGCTTTTGAGTGTTGATATATTCTCTTAATTTTGCAAGTTGTAATAGATCTTGGAATTTTTCGTCTTGATGTGGATTGGTTTCCAGTTCTTTTTCGATCTTTTCCAGCATTAATTTGTAAAGTTCTTTCTTATCTACAATTTCGGAATCATCAGTTGCCTTTTCTAATAACCTCTTTTTTCCAGACAAATAATTTATCAATCGCGCAAATCTTGCTTGCATACCGGGAGGACTTTCATCGATAATTCGCTGTAATTCACTTATATATGTTTCATAATCATCTAAATCATAACTGCGTCCGTCGTTTGGTTCATCATTTTCGTCAGCCATTTTTTAGTGCACGCTCCTTTTTCTTTTAAGGTCTATATATTATCCATTTTGAATTAAAAAATATCTTTTTATTTTAGTAAAATGTGAAGTTCTCTGTATCAAATCGTCTCTGCCCGCCTGTTATATCAGAGGGATTAAGATATATATTAACTGCATCTCCAGTATGGAAAATAATATCACCATTACCTTTTCCCGTCAAATCACATATGGAAACAAATAAAATTTGATGTTCTGTCTCATTTATAACGAATTTTTGCCGCTGATTCTTAAATTGAAATCTTGCTATTCGTTCCCCTTCACCATTTACTAATGCCAGTTCATTGGCTATAACTACTTCATCTAAACCGTTACCCGTCCAGTCAAGAGTACGGTGATGTCGCCCATAATCCAACTTAATTGTTCCAATACGACTTCCGTTAAGGTCATAAAAGAAGCCCAAACTTTTTCCAAATCCCAGATGGTCAATATCGACATAAAATTGGGGTGCAGGATAAGCCTCGTTAAAATATCCGACATCTATTGACTCAAAATGAAAATCCTCATCATCCCAGAGGACTTTTCCTAATCCATTAATTAGAGCAATATATTTTGCTCCGCAATAACTAAGAATAAACCTAAAATCTTCGGGCTTTTCACCAGTTGAAACGATCCTAACACAATCCAAATGTCCCCGACGTTTACATTTCCTTGACTTTATCTTCCACAACTTTTTTCCGTTATGATTTAACATAACGCGACCTGCAAATATTTCATCTCTTCCGTCGTTATCGATATCAACTGGTGTAGGATAATGGCAAGTTTTACGTCCCCATCTCGGTGTCCAAGACCACAATAACTCCCAATCGGATGTATATGCCCATAGCTTGCGATATCGAGATTTAATAATGATATCTGATGGATATGAATTTCCTGATAGATTCGCAAAACAAATACAATCAGAACATTCTAATTCATCAGGAAGTTTATAACGTTTCTGTTCCGTTCCATCTTCCCCGTTTAATATAGCCAAATAATGTCTTTCCGAGAATATTACTTCACATTTCCCGTTGTTATTCAGATCATATAACTGGAGGGGGATGTCATATCCTAACTTATGAGTGCCTGTGTTTGGCGTTCCATAATGCCATAGCATTTCTCCTTTCTGATTATAAGCGATGATTGTCTTAATGATTTGGTTATCATTTCGAGCAGAAACGAATTCCAATTGACCGTCACCTGTTAAGTCACCGGTAACTAACCAATTTCCGCTATAATTTGGATCCATAAAGAAATAGGAAGATGGTTGAATCGTTGGAACATTCTTATCCCGAATATCTTGTTCAAACATTTGTATGTATTTCATTTATTTATAAAAATTTAAATTCTGGTATATTTATTTTCTTCTTCCAGATAACAATAAATAACCAACGTATTTTTTGGTTGTTCGATTACTAATCAACCTCCGTTTAGCCTTACTTATCATTCCGAACTTTTTTCTAATTTTTTTACTCTTTAGCATCAACTTTATCATTTTCCCAAGCATCTTGAATATTCCTTTCCAACCGCCCATGTCGTGAATCATCTCTCTGGATGATATTGCACTGCCAATTTCGAGCTGCTCTTCTGATTGTAAATCGATAAAGCCATTATCAGTAAAATATTGTTTCCATTTCTCCAAACTATATAAGGTAAAGGGCAAATTCGTCAATTCTCTGAAAATTTGCTCGGCTTCATTCACTGTTTTTTCAGCATCTGGAGGAATATCGTCCAATTTAAACATTTCATTGATTCCAAGCCTTCCGTTGGGCTTTAAGACACGATGGAATTCAGGAAACGCACGACTGCAATCCAAGAATTGAGAAACAAATTCACTTATGACAATGTCGAAACTTTTATCCGGAAAATCTAAATCATAGGCATCTCCCGCCTTAAATTCTGCTTTGTTCTCTAGCCCTTCCTGATGCACGCGTTTATTTGCTTCTTCAATCATTTTTTCCGCTATATCAATGCCCGCGACATTGACGTCAAATTTTCTGACGTAATTAAGTGCACTTTCTCCTGTTCCACATCCAATAAATAAAACTCGCATGTTTGGTTTAATATCACATAGTTGGGCGAGACGTTCGGAAGATTCTAGCCCCCCTACCATGAAAAAAGGAACTTCCATATAACCCATAAAATCGTAATAATCCATCTGCTCGATATCTTCAACAGAAGGTTCGGCAGAGATAGGATTCTCGTTTTTTTTCTGCATATGTATTCCCTATTTTTGTTTGTTTTTTTAATCTTCACAAGTTTTGAAATTTATTAACTAATAATATTCATAAAATTTGAAACTTAAAAAGCTTTGTTAAATTCCGATAAACATAAAAAACATAAAAAATATTTAATAGCTAAACTTATTTATATAATAATAGCGAAAATGGCAAAAAAATCACGTCAAATTTTACTCGACGATTCCTTACAACCTTATGTCGATAAAATTGTTGTTTTATTCAATCAAATGAGTACATTACGCGGAGAAAGTCCTAATCTCTCCACAATTCTTGCTTATCTCTATATTTTTAAACAGATTACGCAATCGCAGTTGAAAAAGTTTACAGGAATTTCTCGGGGTACGATCTCAGCAACACTTAACATGCTGATGCAATTCAATGTATTGGAAAGAAAAATCATTCCTGGAACACATACGAATTTATACCTTCTCAAACTGGATATGAATCAGATAAGTTCGCAGGGTTTACAAAGACGTGCTAATTCCACCCAAGATTTGATGCAGTTTTTTTTATCGATAAAGAACAGAATCCAAAGTATTGCAGAAAAAAAATATGGCATAACGAGTATGGAAAATCTTCAGGAATTCATAAACGAAGAGCAAGATTTGAAGAAAATTTCGCTATTATGGAATAGATCAAAGCAAATAAATGCATACTTCCAGACTTATATAGATCTAATTAAAAAAACTGCAAAGTCTGAGTTTGATCATAATGTGATCCCCGAACAAACTTCTAAAAAATTCAACATGCAGAGTATTTCTACCCTCGATGGCCTTGAAGATAAAATAATTGACCATCTCTCTAATAGTTCCCTTTTTAAGTTATGGAGAGGAGCAAGTGGGACGAAATCGGGTTCTTTGAAATTCTCCCATACTATTTCTCTTATAATTGCTCATCTCATCTTGAATGAAACTTTAACCCAGAAAAGATTGCAAAATCTCACGGGATTCTCTGCAGGTACCATCTCCCAAGATCTTTCTTATTTGGAAGAAAAAATACGGATTGTGGAATCGTGGGTCGATCCAAAAGATCCTAGGGCCCGTCGAAGACTCTATAAGATACATCCTATGGGAGAAGTATTGAAAAGTGCAATCCAGTCCTCTGCAGGTGTACTTATAAATATATTTCAAGAGTTTACAAACATCAAGAGCGATTTGGAGTCCAAAAAGCATACTTTCGAGAAAATTAATGGATATACCAAAATAATGGAATTTCTGGATGAATTTACAACGCTATTTCAAAAAGGGCTGCAAGATTATAAATAAAGACGTATATTTCGTACGTATTTTTCGTACGTATATATTCGTACTCGTTTTAATATGGCATTATAGCATAAAGATTCCTTGATTGTAATGACAGAGAATAATGTTATAGATATGGATGAGATTATTTATCAAAAAGACTCGATTGTAAGTAAAACAATCATAGAAAAAGAGAAGGGTACTGTGACTTTATTTGCATTTGATAAAGGACAGGGATTGAGTGAGCATACTGCTCCATTTGATGCTTTGGTTTATATACTTGAAGGAGAAGCTGAGATAATCTTATCGGGGAAACCAAAAATCTTAAATGAAAATCAGATGATTATAATGCCTGCAAATGAACCACATGCATTAAAAGCAGTATCAAAATATAAAATGTTATTGATTATGATAAAATCTTAATTTGGTTATCATCGAAATCCTTGTTCGATTATGCTTATTAAATTGAGAATCGCTAAATTAGTCGGTGTTTCTATTCCCCACCGTTTTCCTTGTTCTACGATATAGCCGTTAAAAAATGCAACTTCTGTTCTTTTTTCCTTAATTATATCTTGATACGTTGAAGTTTTATGGTCTGGATCGTGTCCGGCAAATTTAAAGAAC
>WJKO01000537.1 GCA_014729055.1 Promethearchaeota archaeon
ACAATAGTCTTTTTAAAAAATAATAAGACTTCCGTTTGATCAGCATTTTTACTTGATACTTTAAAATCTAATTCCTTTAAGATCTTTTTTATTACTTCTTGCGCTTCCTTTTCGTCTTTACCAAGATCAACCAACTGTTCCTTGACCATTTTTGGTAACGACCGAGTGCGAACGCCTAATTTTCCCTTAAATTCATCGATCTTATCCCCGAAATATGTTCGTATTGCTCTTTTAAAACATTGACTTGAAATTCGGGCTCGCCTATAACCGCCGAATTGACAATCTTTTGGGGTATTAGTATCATCTCTATTCAAGCACGATGGTCCAAAATTTTGTATTATGTGTAATTCTACAAACATTCTATTCATCTCTTTTTTATTTATTTTGGTATATTTTTGCAATGCTTTTTTTGGTTATTTTCTAAAAAATTCTTCAGAACTGGCATCACAACAGGTCTGAATTTATTATTTATTAATTATCTTGCGTTGCTTCCTCAGATTTCCTATATTTCCAGAATGAATTTGCCCATCTCTTATACGGAGGATATTTTGATGTGTTCCAGTATTTTAAATCATAGTATAATTGATGCCAATCAAATTTAACATTTCTTGATTTCAATAACGATATCGCTTGCCTTAAATGGGTAAATATATCGTCTTTATGGCTACGAATTAATCCAATAAACCTTGATTCAATGCTGGAATTGTTCGGCTCTTCACTTTGTATGGCTCGAAATGCATCTCCGAAATTTCCTTTTCCATCAATATGAGGATAGAACGCAAAAAGAGATGCTATCATAAAGTGTATATCATGGTTCCATTTTCCTTGAGTATTTTGGATCCATGGTATAACATAAGGATACATCTCCATACAATCGCCAGGGTTGTATTGAAGCCCACGTCTTAAATGCGCTAAAACTCCGCGATTGTCATTTTCATGAAACTTTACTAAGTATTTTATATAGTTAGATTCTTTTCTTTTCGATTTTTTTATTTTCTTACTGCTCATAATAGATTTATCTCCTTTCCTTAATTTTCAAACAATTTCCTTAATTTATATAGGAAGCCTTTCTGTGAAATCCATGCTCTTAATGAACGAGAATCATAGAGGAGATCACTTTCCAAGTGGTTCATCAAACTTTCAGCAATCGGTAAGACGTTCTCCTCTATGGAAGTTCGTAAAAACACCGATAATTCAGCTAGTCCTTTTTTCTCTGGTAATTCTACTAAAAATTCATAAAAACGGTTTTCTAGTTGACTCCAGAACTTTTCGGAATATTGGAAACTATTTCGCTGAGAAAGTAGATTATCACGTTGCTGTGAACTTAGGCTGTCGCTTTTAGGATATAAATAGTCTTTTAAATATCTATAAAGAAATTTATTACCAATTTTATGAATTTCTTCAGATTTTGCAATGAAATCTTTTAGGATATTTACTAGTATCTTGTTGCGCTTATGTTGTAATATTTCTTGGGATATAGGTAGATGTGAATGATGCCAAGTGAGCGTTTTAGCAACTTTAGTTGGATCTTGGCATAATCCATAAATTTCCAAATTATATTTTGAAGAAAAAGTTAATTTCTTAAGAAATACCAATTTCGAAATCCACTCAAGTACTTTTGGCGGTTTGGTAGATAATTTTTCCCCAGACACACGTAAAATACTCTCAGTATCCCGCCAGACCTGTCTATGAATACTTAATGATAGTGCATTATATTCCCCGTCTTTTTGCATGTAAGTTTTTTCGGGAGCTTCATGCCAATCTCCTCTTATTTTTTCACCCTGCGCTATTTTGCAATACTTCACTCTTAGATTTCCCTCATCTTCATAGGGTTGTAGCCAGACTCTCCGACTATGCCATGTCAAGTAGTCCAAATATCCGTTTGGATATCGCCCTGCTTTTTCCTCAAAGAGCTTTCTTTCATTCCTTTCCCAAAAGGGAATGTCTTCACTTGATGGGTTTTTTTTAAAAGGGGAATTCTCGTTATAGGCAATCAAGTTGAAAATCAATGTCTTAAAAAGATTCTCACACTTCATTATAGTCGAAATTCCAGCTACTAAAGGGGCGTGTGAATAATAAAAGGGCGTACTCCTCCCTCCGCTTACAGCATAATTCTGAAATGTTATGAGGAGCTGTGCGCACTTTCCGGGTTTGTAAGATTCGGGATGCTTATCCCAGTGATGATCGAACAATGCGGTATTATTCCCCGTAGAAATGCTATTATCTAATTTACTAAGTGGAGTGTCTTTTTTAACTTCTGACGGTAGTATTTGGTAAAATCGATCCTCGTCTTGCCCAAAAAGGTCAAATTTATCATGCCACCTTTTGAAGTATGCCTTTAAAACATCATTATCCCACCCGTTTTTATATAAATCTTCCCAAACATCCGCATCCTTCGGACCAAAATTACGATGAAGTATTGCTAATAATAACCTATACAAGGAAATCTCTATTAAAGGATTTCTGCACGTAATACCTTTGATTTTTTGAGAATTAAAAAGGCAATACGAAATGCTATATTGCTTATATTGCCCATTTAAATCTATACAAGGCAGCCATGGTTTATCTAATAAATTAAAACTATATTTTGTACTCATCAATACCATCTTCTTTATTTTTTCTGATCTTTAAAACACCTAATTGTTCGTGATAATATAAATCAACATAACAAGATGATTCTTCTTGATCTAACTTAAAGAAACCCTCGATTTGCGTAATCTGGAACTTAGCAGGATAGATCCGAGAGATTAATGCATTTGTCTTCCATTTTTTTGGTATGCTGATATTTTCGTAGAAATATTTTATGATACTATACCCGTTAATCTTGACACAATAATTTAAAATTTGCTTGACTTGTTTTTTATCTGGTTTTTCCGATAAGCTAATCCGCATGCAACCAGAAGGGGTTAGATAATAGATATGGTCATTTTCTTTATCTCTGTTTGATTCTCCTGAGAATGAAAAGATTGGCAAAATAGAGATCATTGGTTGGGCAAGGCGAGTTGATAACCGTGCATTTATGCTGTTCTCATTCCCAACACGTGAGTTCCTCCACAAATTTAATAACATATCACTTTTTAATGGGCTATCAATTATCGCATAATCTGCTTGTAAATGATCTTCACTTCTATTTTTCATTTGATTTGATTTCAATTCACTCAGTTTTGCCCTTAATTGCTCTTTATTATCAATACTGCAATTTTTAACGAGATACTCGTCCTCCTTGACATATACTTCTTCAATTAAATCTGTTATACTGCTTGGAATATTTATTTGAGTTAATCTATCAAGTAATAAGTACGTCTTTAATAAGAGATAATTCGAATATACAGAAAAACCGATCTTAGGTATCTTGCTCTTGTCCAATGTCGGTTGAATGACATAAAAAAAAGGTTTTTGCAATAACCTTGAACGTTTCACGTCAACATAGGTATTTTTTGTGCCAGTTTTGATAATTTTTGGATGCCTATGCAATCTACCAAGGCGTTGAAGCAGTAGGTCTATCGGAGATAAATCACTTATCATCACATCAAAATCGAGATCGAGGCTTTGTTCTATTATTTGAGTAGAAACAAGTACCCGTTTAAAGTCTGTGTGGTCTTCACTTTTTCCATAGTCTCGTAATAAATCATTTTCTTTCTTATACCGAATATAATAAGGATATCTTGCGTGTAATAGATCAACTTCAAATCCCTTTTCGTGCAATTCACGATAAATATTACAGTACAATAATTGCGCACGGGCTACTGTATTACAAATAATTGCTGCACGCCCCCCCTTTTGTAGTTTATCTTTAACTTTTTCAATGATTAGACCTTCATCTATCCATTGCATATTTACAGCGTCTTTGTCTTCTTTTTTAAGGTGGACTTCAAAAGTATCCGCTATAAGCTCCTTTGGATTACAAATCGTTATTCTTGGATAAGCTTGTTGCTCTATATCCGCTATTCCGCTATTCTTTTTCTGTATATTTTTAATGAAGTTTCTATCACCGTAATAAGAAATTATCAATTCGTTTCTTTTATCTGAAGGTAATGTTGCGGATAAGAGTATTACGTTTGAACCGAGAAAACGGAGCCACATAATCAGTCTGTTAATGATTGTAGTCATATATATGTCGTAAGCATGGATTTCATCGATAATGACGGTTTTACCAGCAAGTCCAAATAATCTAACAAAAAAATGCTTTATAGGGAGAACAGCAAGCATAATTTGATCAACAGTGCCCACACCAAAAGGGGATATAAGTGCTCTTTTCCGATAAGTAAACCAATCATCCGCAACAACTGTTGTTATCTCATCATCAATATCATTGATCTTATGTTTGATTTTATCACTTTTTTCTTTGAGGACTTGATAATCCTCAGACATAACGGCGTTTCCGTGAACTAAATGTAGATTAACCTTGGCTTGAGTTTCTGAATTCTCTAAGAAATCCCTAAGACGGATAAACATCTGGTTTGCGGTAGCTTGTGTGGGTAATGCTATATATGTACCTTTAGTATCTTTTTTTTGTCCTAAATAATGTTGAAGATAAAAGGCAGCTTCGGTTTTACCCTCACCCATCGGCGCCTCAATAATTACTAATGAACCATTTTCAATATCGTTTAAAACATCTAAAATTTTCTGTTGTAAAGGTCTAATTTCTTCGATAAATGGAAATAATTCGCTGAAATTTTTACATTCCCCCATGTCTTGCGTTCGACTCAACCAACCAATTTTGTCAAGAGCTTTTTTAGCATTTTTCTTTGAAATAGTATAGTATTTATCAATATAATGTGATCCTGCAGAATCTTCGATCTTTGCAAAGGGAAAAAAGTTTTCATTAGATGCGATCCAATCTGCCACACTTATAAGTCCCGAAAGAAACATGAGTCCCGCGTAGTAGTACGAAGAGTAGTCGTTTTCAGATTTGTGATTATTTTTTTTGAGTTTTATCGTCTTACTGTCTTGCGGTAATTCTTCGGAGATATGAGATTTCACATTGTCTAATATATCATTCTGGATTTGTTTCCACGCATCTTCTCCTAAATATTCATCATCAAGTTCATTATATTTACTAATACTCATGAAATATCCGTGATGAGCTCCCAAAATATACGCCATATCAAAGATCATATCTTCAGCGTCAATAGAGATAATATTCTTTGAATTTTTAAGATAATTTTGTGTTATTCTTATTGAGAGCTCAGGATGATAGTACGAACCTTGAAGGTTTTTCCATATATCAATCTTAAATTCGTCGCTTTTTTCATCTAGCTTTGATTGAAAGAGGGGCGTAGCTTTGCCGATGTCGTGACAAGCGGCAAGGAATCCAATAAATACTTTGGCTTCAGCATCTTTAATGTGCCAGATTGATGCTATGATTGATTTTATTTGGGGGGATAATATCTTGTCCCATAATTCCATGGCAACTGAGGCAGTATCGAGTAAATGACAAATTAGAGGATGATATATATATTCATCTTCAATCTGATTTGCTTTCCCCCAGATCTGTATCAAAGAGATCAATGATTTTCCACACCCATATACAGATTTCTATTTGAGTCGCATTAAATTGAAAATAATAATCCAAGAGTGTATATTAGTTCCAACAAGCATAGATGTAAATTGATCTTTATAAATTTGATCTTCGTTTAATTATTTCCAGATAAATAATAGATTGACAGTCTATGAAGAATAAATCATACAATAAGATGATTTTTAGTAATTCAACTAATCAAATTCAACTCACTAAATTCGTTTTTAACAGCTTATATTCATAAGTTATATAAGTGGGATAGAAGTATTAATTATTACAAAGTGAGACATTAATGAATGATGAAAGCATTAAAAATGCTATTCTATATTATGTAGGATTTTCGCGAGATACTCGGAGAGATTTATCGCAAAGTATAATATTTATATAGTATATGGATAAATATCTTATGAGACTTCTTGCCTTTTCGGATTTAGGAAGTGCTAACCTTGACAATTTACTTGAATTCGTGGAAGAACTATCAAAAGAAAACCCGCTAGATTTAATACTATATGCGGGTGATGGTACAAGAAATTTTAATTCCTTGCCCATAAGCGAATATGCCAATCATTTTAAAGAATATAATTTTCCAGAAATCGCTCCAATCTTCGTTGAATACAATGCTAAAATAGGAAATATCGAATCATTAATCTTGAATCGGGAACGGATATTAACGGCGGATATTTCAAATCCAACAGATGAAAAGCAGATTTATCATCCGAGCTTTATATTTGACGGACAATCGACTCTCTGGCAAAATTTAGAAGATAGAATTCCTTTTAAGGATCACTTAATATCTCAAGGCTACAAAGTCTATGAATTTGATCGAGAAAAGACAAAAGTTTTTATGGCTGGTCGGGAAGATTCCTCTCAAATTAATTACTTTGAAGAATTTGCCCGTTTTGCAAGACACGGATTAATTGCCGTCTTGGGCAACGATTGTTCTCCTTTTGAATACAAGTGCATTGCGGGAGAGAATGTAACTTATATTGGTAAGGATGCATTTAATTTAGAGAATTACACGATAATCGGTATAAATGGAAGTGAATTATCTGAAATCCGTTTTGATGAAAAATTAATTGATGAAAACATGGAAGAAGTTCCTAAGAATATGGGCTATACATTTACAGAGTCGGAGGAAATTAAGAGAAAAATTAAGGATGCTGATGGTTCCAAAAACATCATTATACTATCACATACACCCCCCGAAGGTATATTGGATCTATCAATGCATTTTGGAATTGGACATATAGGCAGTCCCACTCTTACAAAATCTATTAAATCAGACGATAGAATAAAGCTTGTAGTTTGTGGACACTCTCATCTTTGCGGCGGTAACCATATGACTTATAAAGATTGCTCTGTTGTTAATTGTGCGTCTCATGATTCCAGAAATGCAATTGCCAAAATCGCAATGATTGACCTAGATCCAGACGGAGTTACTGCTATTAAATATTTTAAAATATACACACGGATAAATTTAACCGAAAAAATATTTGATAATCGCTCGAAAACGGGTATGCTACTGAGAAAAAACTATAATAGCATTGAAAATTTTGTTGATGCAAATATAGAAGATTTACGAGTCTTAAGCATTAGGTATAATCTTAATTTCGCCTATTTCTCGGAAAAGATGAGTAAAGCTCATTTACTCATAAACAAAAAACTGTATCAAAAAACGAATACACTTCCACAATTTTTCTATGATGGGCTATTCATAGATATCGAAACAACATCTATAGTAAAAACAGATCCCGAATACACAAATCTTAATAGCCTGCGAATTCAATGTATCTCATGCATGGACTTAAAATCTAAAAAGATCAAACAATTTAGTTTTATTGATAAATGGGATGAAAAAAGCATACTTACAGATTTCTGCGAATATATTGCTGGTGGTCAGTGGTCTGCATTATTTTG
Source organism: Promethearchaeota archaeon (assembly GCA_014729055.1). Lineage (GTDB taxonomy): Archaea > Asgardarchaeota > Lokiarchaeia > Sigyniarchaeales > Promethearchaeaceae > WJKO01. The sequence continues at coordinate 7,439 of WJKO01000537.1, forward strand.
TTATAATGTTGCTTTTGACCAAAATATTTTACTTCGTAGAATAGAAAGTCTGAATATCGAATCTCAATTAACAATTCAGAAACTAAAATCAATGAAAGATTTGTATAGAACCATGAAACGAGGTCTTATC
>WJKO01000538.1 GCA_014729055.1 Promethearchaeota archaeon
CCACAGTCTGGTTTAAAGATTAAATTTTCCCGTCCAACCGTTTCTACGGCTTTTTCAATCCGAGTTTCAATTTCCTTTATATTTTCAACATAATCTCCTAATTCAGCATTTTCCTTCTTTTTCACGTTGCTAATTAGCACGCCATACGCCAAAATCTTTTTTTTATCTTCAAGAAGTTGTTTTTCAAATATGCCCTCATTGGATCCATTTGCAAATTCATGATCCATTATACTAACTTTAGAATTCAACAGAATATCCCTTAGTTTTGGAGAGACATTGCCACAAACATGAATAGAGGAGTATTTATCTATGGGATCAATGGCTTTATCTAATATATCAATAATGGCATCATCCTTATGGAAGAATGCTCTTCTTCTTCCAACAATAAGTCCTAAAGTTGGTTCATCCATAGAGATTATATCAGCCCCCATCTCATTATATTTTTCAGCGATATTAGCCATCATCTCGGCTAATTTATTTACTAGTTTTCCACTCATTATTGCACGTGGTTCTTGGTAAACTAAAAGTCTCTTTCCTTCTGTCAATTTCTCGGTTATCAAAATTTCACCTGCAAGCGTAAATGGACCGGTTAAACATGCTTTCCAACCCTTTACTTTCTTCTTTAACTCGGGATATTTTTCAAAAAAATCCAATACAAATTTACCGTATTCCAAAGCAAACGGTTGTTTGGGAATTTTTAATTAATCTTCTAAGTAATATTTACCGTCTTTTTGAACTAACCCAGAATCTGGAATCTCTGAAAGTGGCTCTAAAAACTGATCTATCATCGAAATCAGCTGAGGATAGCAAGGATAATCAATTCCCGCTTCAATTTGCATTTTAAATGCATTTTCCATATTCTCATTGGTGTTTTCCAGTGGAAAACTACCCACCACGGTTGAAACCCATGATAATTTGTTCATAATTCTAAGACGATCTACTAAATATTTAATTTTTGTCAAACTTCGTATGAAAATAACGAGTTAGACTTCGTATGAAAACAACGAATTGAATATGGAGAATATGGAGATAAGATTTTTAATCAAAACATTAAACATAATCTTAACTTAATGATCATATAAGAAATAATTGGATTGATTAGATTGACAGATAATTCTGGAAAGGATGAGGGAAACTGGTTTTCAGCACTTATAGCAAGATTAAAGACTATAAAGGAATGGGATAAAAAAACGTGGGCATACGTAGGTGTATTTATGGCTATAGTACTAGTAACCCTATATTTGTATGTACATATTGCTTTCATTGATCCAGAATTTTTATTTTCAATCGTAGTTAAATTTGTAAAATGGGTTTTAGACTTTCCAGTTGATTGGGTTATTCCTATTATATTCGTCTTATTTATGGGTGTGCAAGGATTGTTAATGCCGATACCCAGTGAAATTGTGTTATTAATGTCAGGTGCTATGTGGGGAATAGTGGGTGGATCCATAGCGGGTATGTTTGGTAGCATGTTTGCAGCAATTTTATGTTACTGGCTAGCTGCCAAAGGGGGAGGTCCTATTGTAGAGAAAGCTGTAGGGAAAGAAAACCTTGAAGCCATTGATGTATATCTTCAGAAGTCAGGTGCTCCAGTTGTTTTTGCGTTACGAGCTTTTCCCTTAATGACATTTGATCTCGTCTCCTATGTATCTGGATTGATAAAACTTGATTTTTGGAAGTACGTCTTAGCAAATTTATTAGGTTGCATTACTCGAGTCTTATTTTGGGCGTGGTTGGGAAATAAATTGGTATATGATACGACTTTGATATATGAATTGATAGCAAATCCTGAGAGTCCTTGTTATGATCCCAGTATCCCATTAGGTCTGACTGGACCAGACTTATTAACTCAACTTTCTGATGAATGCATAGAATCTTATATATCTCTTAAAGCTGGAAATTTTAATATCTGGATTGTTATTCTCGTAGTAGTTACTCTTGCTTTTTTAGGTTTGTATAATTATTTGCTTATTCCCTATCTAAGGAAAAACAGAGAAAAGGAATTAGCAAGTTTATCGGAAGAAGAAAGAAAAGAATTATTAGCCGCAGAAAAAGAAGTTGAGAAAGAGGCTGAATCAGAAAAGAAAAAAAAGAAAAAGCCGGAAGAAGAAAGCTGATACTGAAGAATTGATAACCTAAGATTTTTTTACAATCAGATTCTATTTTTATTTTATGAATTTATCATTTAATTTTGCACGAATACCACATACTTTGTTTGGTGTAAATAAAATTGACAAGATTGGGGAAATAATCTCAACTTATGGAAAAAAAATTCTCCTCGTTACGGGAAAGAGTTCTCTTGTTACATCTGGAGATTATAAAAAAATCACCAACATTTTAAATGAGAGAGATATTTCGTTTTCGCGGATAATCATTGATAAAGAACCCTCTCCTAAATTAATCAATGACAGCGTTGCACGATATAAAGACAAGAATATAAACGTGGTTTTAAGTGTCGGTGGAGGATCAGTTTTAGATGCGGGTAAAGCTATATCTGCGATGATTCTAGAAAAGAATCCTGTTGAAGATTATCTTGAAGGTGTTGGTAATAAAACACATAGTGGAAAAAAAGTCCCCTTCGTTGCGGTGCCTACCACCGCGGGAACAGGTAGCGAAGCAACTAAAAACGCTGTAATTAGCGATATTCAGAGAGGATTTAAGAAGTCGCTGAGACACGATAACTTCATACCGGATTATGCAATCATAGATCCTAACTTAATGATCTCTTGTCCATCGCAAATAACTGGAGCTTGTGGAATGGATGCGTTTACCCAATTAGTAGAATCTTATCTGTCTACTAAAGCCAATCCGATGACTGATGCTCTGGCTTTCAGTGGGATAAAATTGATGATTAAAAATTTGGTGCATGCTGCAAAAGATAAATCCAACGATGTAGATACGAGAGCTGCTGTTGCTTACGCAGCATATATTTCTGGAATCACTCTTGCTAATGTAGGATTGGGCACAATACATGGATTTGCTTCGGCTATTGGAGGATATTTTGACATACCCCATGGTGTAGTATGTGGAACCTTGATGGCGGATGGGAATAAAATTACGGTAGAAATTCTAAACAAAATGGAGAATAAACCTGATAAAATGATTGCGCTAAAAAAATATGCGAAGCTGGGTGCTATCCTTGAGGATAAATATGATGTGTCGAATGATAAAATTGATCATTATTGCAATCTATTCATCGAAAAGTTATATCAAATGAATGAAGAACTGAAGATAAAAAAGCTCAGTGATTACGGAGTAAAAGAAGAGGATCTTGACAATATAATTTCAAAAGCCTCAAACAAAAACAATCCCGCGCCATTTTCAACCGATGATATGAGACGCCTATTAAAATCTCGACTTTAAAAATAAGGAAGTTGGTAAACTAGCTTCTATAATTACTTTTATAAAATAAATAGATAAAGAATAAAGAATGGGCAATGTGGGGTATGTTCTTAAAGCGAATATCTGAGATACCACTTTAATTTGAACCCACGAGCTCCTGCATGTCAGGCAGGCGTCATGACCACTAGACCAATCGCCCACGGTGTTTATTTATTAATTGCTTTTGCATTAATATTTGTTTATTGTATTAATTGCTATTCAAGCATGCTTTTTAATATTCGATTTTTTTTTAATATTTTGATTTTCCCTATTCCCATGATTTCGAGATTCGAGGATCTAATGTGCCATCGAAAAACTGATATCTTTCATCGTATTCGTTTACTTCAAATACATTAAAAATCGATGTCGTTGCATAATAGATCAGGCGCTTTATTAATCCCAAATTTTTAAATCTTTTATGATGTTTATCAAATCTATGTTTAGCATGTTTATTTTGATTTTGAATACTCATAATTGGTTGATATCGTAATGATTCTCCAAACGGGCAATTTTGTATTTTTAAACCGTGTATAATTTTTTCAAGAAATCCTGGGATTTTGGCTTCTATTAATATTGCTGCTTGACTTTTATGTTCTTTTAATGCTTTATTTATTGCTTTTTGATGAGATGGAAATCGCGGGAAATACCAATCATTCCAAATTGACTGAAAATAAAATAATCGGGGGATCTTTTTATCAATATTGTTCTTTTCTGTTTCTTTGATAATACGTCTAATTGCAAAATATGCTATCTTTCCAGTTCGCACATGGTCTGGATGGTGATACCACGTATAAATGGGTTCTGGGGCGATTATTATATCAGGTTTCAATAGTTCAAAATAATTCTTAACAGATTTGATTGTGTCGTCTGTAATTCGTATATAACCATCAACAAAGCCCAAAAAGTCTGGTATTTTTCCCGTTAATATTAATTGACTGCCTTCTAACTCATGACTGCGGATAATGGCGGCTTTTTTAGTAGACTTCACACGATCTGTGAATTTACTCATTTCTCCTCTTGTCATTGAAGCTACTTTTATTGCTATTTCTGATGCCTTCATCTTTTTACATAAATGATTTGATCCTTGAATAATTGCTTTACTTAAAGATTCACACCTCTCTCTTTTTTTAGTGTCCTCAGCAATACAACTCATTGTGAGCATAAGGCTTGGAATTGAAAACTCTAAATCGTCAGGATGTGCACACAAAAATAGCACTTTCATGGTGAATTCTTCTTCTCAATTTAATAATTTTTGCTAATCAAATACTCAAAATATTCCTTTATTGGTCTGGAAAATAAAGTCTACCAGAGATTCCACAGCTTTGTGTACATTTTTTCCGCTCTTGGCTGAGGTTTCGTAATATCCTAATAAATCATGTTTCTCTACAAACGTAATAATTTCGGCTTTCGGAACCGTTATGAAATCATCTAAATCTGCTTTCGTCCCAACCAATAAGATAGGAACTTCAGAATCTTCTCCTTTATCTGCATGATGAATGAGTTCTAACCATTCTTCCAGCCGTTCAAAGGTTTTATATTGTGTTAAATCAAAAAATAATAAAGCGCCTGCCGCTCCCATCATGAATTCCTTAACAATATGTCGAAATCTTATTTGACCCCCTAAATCCCAGATGGTTAGGTCTATTATCTCTTTACTAACGTTTTTGTTTGAATAATTCAGTCTTTTTGTAAAAAAACCAGTACCAATTGTTTCTATTGTTTCTGAAATAAACTTGCCAGTAG
>WJKO01000539.1 GCA_014729055.1 Promethearchaeota archaeon
AAATTCTTTAAAAGGGGAAATACTCACGGTTATATACGAAAAACTTTCGGGCACTGAAGGCTATAAAAAGAAGGTTTCTAGTAGCGGAGCCCCCAGTGAAGTAATAAGAACAGACAAAAGCGGAAGACTTGAAGATTTAGAGAGTAGCCAAGAAACCATGGATACATACACCATGTTTATTAAAAGGTTTAAAATGCCAAGATTTGGTACAATACGTGTAGAAATCGGTGAATATTTTAGTAAGTTCTTGGAATATATTGAACCTAAGTTTATCCTTTTCAACTCAGGTGCGACAATTACCAGTGCAATTATCAGCTTGTTAACATATTTAATGGTATTCTATCCAGATATGAATTTATTGGGATCCACGTTTGAAGTTTTTGGTATGACATTAACTATGGCAGAGATTGTACTTTATATCCTTGTATACGGCGTCTTAATTGCGTTCTTATTAGCGAGTATCATTTCATGGGTCAAATACCAAAAGAAGAAAAAGAAACAAAAATTTGAATAATTAATAAGCGTACAGACTACAGAAGATTATAATATTCATTGGGATTTGATTATATGACGCTAGAATCTACTCTTTTTTTTATTGGTCTAATATCAACAATTATTGCGGTATTTCTATCGATAATAGACATTTTAAAAGAACATACGAAAGTTAGTTTAGCGAAATTGGCAAGTGCAATTTGTGCACTTGTAGCAGTATTGCTAGGCGATTTATGGGGTATTTTTTTTGCGATCCCTTCATGGTTGTTCTATATATATGGTGCAGAAGTTCTCAATAAACTCACTTCTGAAAGAAAAAAATGGTCTTATATCCATTTAATGGTTGAATTTGTGCTTGTCTATGCTATGGCTTATTCAACAACCAGATTAATTCAAACTTTTCCTTATATTCTATCAGATGTGGAAATGTCTCTCCCTCAGTTTACCACTTTTGTAGTTTTCTTCTTATTTGCAATGATTATTCTCTATTTTCAAACGAAACATGATGTATATATCAAAAACGAACTTGAAAATGAGGAAGATACCTTGGAGAAAATAAACTCTATGAATGAATATCAGATTCTGCTGGCATTTGGAGGAAATTATTTACAAGCACCTATGATGTCTATTTTGTTAATTTTTGAATTCATTAACATTAAGAAGGAGGTTGAAAGTGGCGAGGATAAATTCTTTGCAAATATTGTTGAATTCGAGCGCTATCCTCTCGGAAAATCATTTTATAAAATTGGTGAGAGTTCAATTGCATTCGTAATTTTTAGTTGGTTTTTCATAAGAATACTGCCCGATGTTGACTCTTATTTCATTGAATTACAAGTACTCTTAATATTGTATATCATTATTTGTATAATTGCATGGATTATGCTTTATACCGAGAATAGTTCAAAAAAGCTTGCCGTCGGATTAACGATAGCTCTCATCTTAATTTCGGTAATTCAAATGCTATGGACAAATTCAAACCCCTTTGTATTAGCGACAATTTCACTAAAGGATCCCTTGGTGCCAGAGTTCGACTCGGTCGTTGATTTAGTAGCATTAATAATCAGAATCTCACTTCCAATTATATTGTCGATTGTTATGATAAAAGAATATTTGAATTATAGGAAAAGATCATAGCGTTGTTCTATGGTGGAACGGGAGATGTTAATTAAGTGCGGTTGTTATATAGATCATAAGCGGATTGTAATAGTGATCAAGTTTGATCAAAAATTCGTCAGCTGGAGAAGATATTATTTCTTTATTCTTTTTCTGTTATTCTTTCTTTAATTTTACTTTTTTAAGAAAAATCAATGCAATGATGACGATAATTGCTGTAATGGGCAAGCAGATTGTAATGAAAGTGGGATTCTCTTCATTTTGTTCCAAAATAGGTCCTAAAATTAGAAAACTTATTGCTTGTGCAAGGTTTAAAATGAAAGAATTAACTCCAAAGAACTTTCCAGAAAATTCATATTTCTGCTCTTCACTTTCAAATTGACCGTTCTTTTCTATAATAAATGCTATTTCTTCGTCAATTATTTCCGAGATTATAGGATTCGGTATAATATATATTGCAATCAACGCGGCTATGATTATACAGATGATAACAACACCCAACACTTTCTTAAGAAGCTCACTCATGGGAATTAGAAAAATGGCTGCAATAAGCATGAAACCAATTAGAATTATAAAATCAATCTCTAATGATTCTACTAATCCCTTTTTTTTCGAAAGAGTTGTCCACAGATAAAAACCTAATCCCGCAAATGGCAGTATGATGAGTATACAAATAAATAACTCAGAACCTACGATTCCTAACACGATCTCAATTACAGGCATCACTACGGTCATAGGAATCCTCATACCAAGATTAAAGAAGAAATAACTAAGTTCCCAATTTCTGAAATTCCGATTTTTTAGAGGTGTAAACATCTTCACAAAGGTCTCTTTAAGCGTAAGATCGGGTTTGATTAATTCCTCAACTTTTTCATCCGAGATTTTTCTTTCTTGCACGATCTCTTCTATTGGCTCATGAATAGTGGCAAAAGTAATATAGATCGTTACCACGCTAAATACACATGTAACGATACTCACCAATTCCATATAGAAAATGAGTTCGTTAGTATCGGTCACAAAACTTTTTATGATAAATGGAAAAATCATTCCGATAATTGTTCCAAATAAATTAGCAATTCCTTGCATACTTGCTATTTCTATTCTATTTTCCTTTTCGGATGAGATTTCTGGTAACATTGACTGATATGGCGCAAAAACGTATGTACTGAAAATACAGAATACTGCAATTGAGATCCAATATATTATTGCAACGCCAAACTGACCAAAATTATCTGGACGAATTTGTTCTGGCCAGAACCATAAAAAGAAGAACCCTAACACCATGATGGGCGTTCCTATCAATAAAAACGGACGTCTTCGACCAAACTTACTAGGATCATGTTTATCAGACAAGTATCCTGCTATTGTTGCTGTAAATGCGTTTAGCAATAATCCTAAGCTATTTCCGATAGAAGCAAGAATAGGTCTTAGCCCTACGATGTAGACCATATAATAGTAACTAAAACCATTAAAGAGCGAGACTGGTACCATCAAACCGAAAGCTGCTAAGGAATATAGAAATGCATGTTTTTTATCTAAAACTCGTTCTTTATAAATCTTCTCCACAGTTTAGCACCTTTTGCTTCATTAAATGAGCATTTTAACTACAACTAGAGTTAAGATTATTGGTATAATCACGATTAGTAAGAATTTAATCAATGTCACAATATTTGTTTTTTCTCGTTTTTGTAAAGATATACCAGAAGCACTTAAGACGCCAAAAATCATAATTATCGCAGTGACAGGCAATAAAATGGTTAAAATAAACGGATCTTTACTACCACCGCCCCGTAAAGACATTCCAATGAGGAGAAATGATATGGCTCCAGCTAAATTCAACATAAAAGCATTAGCCCCGAAATATTTACCGGAAAATTTATAGCGATCATCTTCGTCTTCTAATCCCTCATTTTCTTCAATATGTTCTATTTCCAAGTCGATTATTTTCGATACAATAGGATTCGGGAGAATATAAAGGGCAATTAGACAGCTAACTAAAATCGTAATTACTAAGAAGCCTAGGATGATCTTCAGTACTTCGCCGAAATCTACCAGAAATATAGCACCAGAACCCATGAAAATGACTAGTAAAGAGATAACAGTGAGATAAGTCTTTTTCAAGCCCCATTTTTTTGATAACTTATTCCAAAGGAAGAATCCACCACCCACAAAAGGCAAGATTAGTATGATGAACAATATCAGAGCAACACCTTCCAGATCTAAAACATACATTAGGATACCCAACATTATAGTCATTGGAATTCTCATTCCATAATTTACTGTAAAATTGGCTCCTGACCACCACGTAAAATCACGATTCTTGAATGGTGTAAACGTTGCCTTAAACAATTCAATAAGACCATTCTTTTTTGGTTCACATTCTTCAGGTCTTAATTGACTCTCTGAGATATTCTCATCTTTACATTCTTCAACTATTGGTTCTTTGATATTAAAAAATGTAATATAGATCATTGTTAAAGAAATAATTGCAAATATAATTGAAAGAGTAATCATTTGTGCTGACAGCACTTGTCCTCCGATGTTTTCGTGAAACAGCGTTTCTTTTGGATCCTCTACACCAGATATCAAAATGAATGGTAAAAGCAACCCAATTATTGTTGCAACCATATTAAACATGCCTTGATCACTCGAAATTTGTATTCGGTTTTCTTCATCGGTAGAAATCTCAGGCAACATCGCTAAATAAGGAGACCAGACCATCATATAAAGTGTCGAAAAAACAGCACATACAATCCAATAATATATTGCTACACCGTAATTGACTTCATTCGGTGATGTACATTTAACAGGAAATAACCATAACAATATGAACATCACCGCAAAAATAGGAGCCCCATATAATAAGAACGGACGTCGCCTACCCAACTTTCCGGGAACTTTGTTGTCTGAGATATATCCCCAAATAACACCGCCAAACGCGAAACAGAGAAGTCCAATAAAAGTACCGATAGAGGCAAGAAATTCATCCAATCCAATTACATAAATCACAAAATTATAACTAAAAGCATTAAAAGTAGATAAAGGGAGCATTAAACCAAAAAAACCACAAGCATATTGAAAGGACTGTTTTCGATTTAGTAATCGTGGATTCTTATTTTTAGACATAAATATATTCGGTGATTGCAAAATAAAAAGATTTGGATGTTTATTTTAATTGAAAAATCATTTTGTTTTTATAGATTGTAAAAGAAAATTATTTAGGGGTTTTTTAGTGAATAAGTCTGATTCCAAGCCATTTACTCTCTCGATCCGCGATTTAACTGAATATAAAGTTAATAAGGTATTGCAGAATGCATTAAGGGGCGCAGGATATAAGCAACTTCGAGAAATTCAAAGCAAAGCTGTCAAATCGGGTTTATTTGATAATGTATCCTTATTTGTATGTTCTCCGTCTGGTTCTGGGAAAACTCTTATCGGAGAGATGGCCGCAGTAAATAACATTCTTAATAAGAAGGGAAAATCCATTTATTTAGTCCCCTTAAGAGCACTGGCGGGAGAAAAAAAAGAATATTTCATTGAAACATATGCGCATTTAGGCATCAAAGTCGTTATGGCTGTTGGAGATCAGTACGTTCAGTTAAATGAATTAAAGCAAGCAGATTTACTGATAATGACCTTTGAAAAGTTCGACTCTTATATGCGCGTAATTAATGAAAACCAATGGATTCACAAAATTAGAACAGTCATCGTAGACGAAATCCATATTATTGGAGAAAGTCATAGAGGACCAAGGCTCGAATCATTATTATTAAGAATATATCTTAGACTAACAGAGTTCCAACTAATAGGGCTTAGCGCAACTATGGCAAATCATAAAGAAGTCGGTGACTGGTTTTATACGTTAAATGAGATATTTGCCAAAAGAAAAAT
>WJKO01000540.1 GCA_014729055.1 Promethearchaeota archaeon
ACCCAAGACTCAGCGAGTAAATAGTCGGCAACCCGCATTGCGCCCCATGCCCAAACTGCTAAACTTCCCCAATCGTAAGAAGGATATGCCAATTGACAAGGTCCTTCTACATCGTACCCATTGGTATCGGGGTCTAATTCAGTGTGATTATAACAAGCAAAAATATACCCCCGACTCGTTATAGTTTCGTTGATAATTTCTTGACTCCCCGTTCCATCAGGAGAAACTTTCACTAACGCTGGAAAAGGTCCTCCACCACTTGGAATAAAGATCCAAACAGTAAAATTGATCAACTGATTCGGATTTTCAGTTTCTGGAATAATCGAGAAATTATATACATTGAGCACAGATCCGCTCGGTAAAACTTCAGATTCTATTATCGAAACGTTGAGCGCTTCTGGATGTTCGGGCATATGTCCATATTCAATACCTAAAAGAAGTTCTTTAATTTCAGTTCTTCTTTCGTTCCACTCTTGCTCATTGCTAACCAGAGTTCCATTATTCAATAAAAACGGGTTGGGCAGCGGTTTGATAATTTTTGGATTATTACTGCGTATAACAAAATAAATCCCCGTAGATGTGCCCACTGCTATGACGATAATAATTAATATGGCAATCAAGCGTCTTTTTGAGTCTTTAAGATTAAGGTTCATGATACTTATTTCTCACAAAATTGTTTCTTTTCTTGTTGAATCCGTTTAATTAATGCTTCAATGAATGAAACTGCATCTTCATTTATAATATAGTCTGATATATCATTAATTTTAGCCTTGGGATCCGTATTTATTGAGATGATCCGCTTTGATTCCCTAATAGAAGTTGTATGCTGAATCTGACCTGATATTCCAAAATTAATATAAAGATCGGGTTTCACAACCTTGCCCGTCTGTCCTATCATCCGTTCTTGATCACACCACTCATTAAACACAGGGACTCGCGTTGCACCAACTTCAGCATCAATTAAATTTGCTAAATTAAATAGCTTCTCAAAATTTCCTTTGGAACCCATCCCACGCCCTCCAGCAACAATCAGATTTGATCGTTCTAAGGGTACACATTCTCGTTGATAACGTGTTGGTGATTCTACATTGACAATTCTCAGTTTTTCTAATTGATGTTTACACTCTATTGCAATATATTCTGGTTTTTGGGGGTTTTCTACGGGTTGCTGTTTGAATACACCTTGCTGAATGGTCGCCATCTGCGGACGTTTATCGGGACAAATAATTGAAGCACTCAAATTCCCACTAAACGCTGGTCTTTTCATGATAAGCAAATTAGTTCCATAATCTTCTAAATCATCTATTTCAAGATCTGAACAATGAGCCGTCAATCCAGTTGCGAATCTCTGCGCCAGTCTCGCAGATAGATCAGTTCCCGCCTCCGTTGCAGGAAATAAAACAATAGATGGTAAATATTTCTTTATAAGTTCTTCCCACATATCAGGAAATATTTCACAATTATAGTGTTTTAGAGTTTGCGGATCCTTTGTTTCTTTATTGTGGATAATAACATCTGGACCAAAAGATTCAATTTTTGGGAGATATTGTTCAACATTCAACCCAAATACAACAGCATACAGTTTTTCATTTAATTTTGAAGCCAATTCTCTTCCTTTAGATAGTAATTCAAGAGCTCCATCTAAAATTTTCTCATGATCTTGAATTTCGGTAAATACAAATATTCCTTTACACTCGTTTGCTTTCATTTTCTCTTCCACCAGTAATCTCTCAAATCTTTAATACTTTATAATCCCATATTTCTTTAATTTGCCGACCAATTTTTCTATTTTTTCGACAGAAGTTCCTTCGAATCGCTCTTGTTTTCTTTTATGCCGCACAACTTCTCCCTCTAAGGTTTTTGTTGGACTTGCTGAAAATCCATATTCTTCAGCACTTCCACCTATATCTTCCATATTTAAGATAGTTATTTTTTTATCAAAGCTGACTTTAATATCTATAAGGCGAGCATGTCGAACCGAATTCAATTCTTTTTTGACCGCAATTAGCATTGGTAAATCTGTTTTTACCTTTTGGTATTCGTGTCCATATAATCTTTGAATAATAACCGATGTCCCGCTAATTTCAAGCCGATCTACTTGTGTAAAATGGGGAATATCAAAAAATTCTGCTAACTGATAACTCACTTGTGATGTACCACCATCTAAAGTCTCAAATCCAGTTATAACAATATCAAAATTCCCCAAATGCTTAATTGCTTTATGAAGTATCTTACTTGTAATGTATGTATCAGAACCAGCGAATCTTTTATCCGTTATTAAAACACAATTATCAACGCCAAGAGCATATGCTTCGCGTAGAGTTTCCTCCGCTTGAGGCGGTCCCATTGTAATTGCCGTTATATGAGATTCGTATTGTTCCTTTATAGCTAACGCTTGTTCAATAGCGTGCAACCCATCGGGATTCGTAATATTTTCTATTCCTTTCCTAACTAAAGCCCCTTTTTTCCAATCAAATTGAACATTATCCGTATTTGGAACTTGCTTGATACATACGATAATTTTTAACATGAATTCACTTCCATCTTTTCAGTTTAAATTTTGAGGTTCATTTTCAATAGTATATAGTTCAATTAATTTGTTTAAATTCTTTTAATATGTGGTTTCCAATAATTAACTTCATTATTTCTGACGTACCCTCATAAATTTCGGTTACTTTCACGTCCCGAAAGTAGCGTTCTACGGGCAGTTCCAAACAATATCCGTAACCTCCAAAGATTTGCAAGGCCTCACGACAAGCTTTCATTGCCCGATCAGCAGCAAAAAACTTGCACATTGAAGCTTCTCTGGTATAAGGTAACCCTTTATCCTTCAAACTTGCTGCTTTATAAATTAACAACCTAGCTGCCTCTAGATCGGTTTTCATTTCAGCCAATTTGAAAGAAATACCTTGAAATTTGCCTATTGGTCTTCCAAATTGTTTTCTCTGGGAGGCATATTTTGCCGCCGCTTCAAAAGCTGCACATCCTATTCCTAAGGCTTGTGATGCAATACCAATTCGACCAATATCAAGCGTTTTCATTGCCAAGATAAATCCTGCTTTCAAGCTTCCTAGTATGTTCTCCTTCGGCACCCTAACATGGTCAAAATACAATTCAGAAGTCAAGTTTCCCCGCATACCCAATTTTTCCTCTATTTTACCGACTTCAAAACCCTCCATTGATTTATCTATGATGAAAACACCTATACCACGTGTTCCTTTCCCGGGATCGTATTTTGCTCCTACGAGAAATACTTCCCCATTACCTCCATTCGTTACAAACGTCTTTTGGCCCGTAACTATATAATCATTACCATCTTTCACGGCAATTGTTTGCATTCCTGCTGCATCACTACCAGCATTGGGTTCGGTAACGGTGAATCCGCCTATTTTTTTCCCAATAGCAAGATCATAAGCATATTTTTCCTTTAAATATTCAGATCCAAATTTTAAAATAGGAGCTAAGCACACGCTATTATGCACAGTCGTTGATAAAGCGGTTGAACCACATACCCGTGCAATTTCCTCAATTATTATAGAATAACTGACGGTATCCAATTCTGCACCCCCATATTTTTTTGGTGCTTGAATACCCCAAATACCCACACGGCCCATTTCCTTAACTACATCTGGAGGAAGAAACCTATGTTCTTTATCCAATACAGGTGCCCATGGGCCTAATACGTTTTCACAAAATCTACGAATATGTTTTTGAACTGCTTTTTGGGTTTTGTTGAGAGTTAGATCCATCTTGTTTCATCTATTATATTCTAAGATTTAGAATTTTTTAGATTTTATTTTTTCACAATCAAAAATCTTTTTTTTCTCAACAGCAGAAAGATAATGTATGCGATCTACAAGGAAAAAAAAAAATCGAATTAAGTCACTAAAGAATAAGAGATATCACA
>WJKO01000541.1 GCA_014729055.1 Promethearchaeota archaeon
CTTTTGGGACTTTGCTGGACAGATACAATTTACTTCATTATGGAAGAGTCTTCTAGCAGGAACCTCGATTGCATTACTCGTTACTGATTCTTCCTATAAAAATGTTACCGATTCCAAGAAAATAATTACAGATTTAATTGAGAAGTATTACTATGATACTAAAATCATTTGTATTGCTAATAAACAAGATTTAGATAATAGACTCTCCCCTAAATTTGTTGAAAAATTACTTGGATATCCGACTTATGGTATGATTTCAATTAATCCACAATATCGGGTTAAAATTATAGAAATATTAAAAGAAACAATAAAGATAATTAATAAGGAAGAAGGTTTCGTTTAAAAATGGAAATCAATTTAATCAAAATACAAGAAGAAGAAAAAATTTCCGCAGATTATAATATTATTAACTTACATGGACTTTCAAAAGATGAAGAAGAGATCATTAATCCTTTGGTTCCGCCCACATCGGGATTGAGAATGGAAATTTTTGACAAGACAGAAAGTCAATTCAATATGTCGTTAAATAAATTAGAACATTTCCTACGTGTAATCAAAGCAGTTGCAGCTATTGGAAAGAAAGAGTTAAAAAAAGAACAACCAAATGTGCTGATTGTTGCTGATGATCGCTATTCTGCAACTACATTAATTGATTACGCATCTAGAATCTTTAATTATGAACAATACACAATTTACCATCAATCAAGGGAAGGAGAAGTAGTTCAAGGTACCTCTTATAAAAGGGGATTGTCTCGAATGTCCTCTCCCTACGCGTCAGCTTCCTCTGCGCTTTATGATAATATAGATTTAGTATTAATGATTACAGCCAGTCACAATTCATTCGTTTGGAATGGATTGAAATTCTATATTGAGCGACCGATACCTATTTCAGGGGGGGTTATGCAAGATGTATCAAAATTGGCCATTTCATTATCGCAGATCAAGCTATCAAAAAGCTATAATCCCATATATATTGATGCTGATGCAAGGAATAATAAATATATTAGGAAAATTGTATCAAATATTATTAATACTGATGTATTAAAAGCAAAGAAAGTAATTATGTGGCCATTTTTGGGAGTTGCGCCAGAATTGAAGAATTTGTTAGAAAGTTATGGTGCAGAAGTTATTATAATTGATGAAAGTAGGAATCCTCCAGATCCTACACATGGATTTGATGAGAAAAAGGTAACTGATTTAATGGATGAAAACAAAGTAAAAATCGCGATTTTACTAGATGCAGACCGGGATCGACTCGTATTTATTACAAAAACTAAGAAAGGTTATAAAAAATTAACCTCAAATGAGTTGTATACTGCAATGATGAATATTCTGTCGAAAGAACTGGATAAGAAATTCGTGAATGTCCGCACAATTCCCTCTGATCCTCGTTGTGATAATGGCGCTTTAGTGAATTTTATCACTGGTGTAGGGTACAAACACTTAGGATTGATACAATTTATGGCAGCCAATAGGAAATTACCGCAATCACAATTAGATACAGCAATATTATACCATAAGGATAAAAATAATTATACAAAAATAAGCAGTGTGGATGATGTAAATGTTGTTTTTAACAAATTAAACTACACCGGCGATCTGATTTTTGTTTTATGGGAAGAAAGTGGTGGTCATACGTTTAATATCCTTGAAGCGGAAGAAGAAAATAATAGGATCGTTCTTAAATCTAAATATCCTTTAATTGGAGATAAATATCCAGCGCCAGCCATTATTGTATTATGCTCTTTATTAGAAATGGGTTATGACTTAATTGATTACCTTGATGAGACCATAAAAGGGACTAGAACAACGATTACCGCTACTGATGAGATAAAATTGAAATATATGTCTTATTTTTCTCAAAAGATCGATGAATCGATTGAAATTAAAGGTAAAAAATATCATATTGGTGCATTCTCTAACAATTCGGATAAGACAGCGATAATATATTTTAAATCGGAAGATTCGATGCTTTATATTCGTCCTTCTGGAACTGGACCCAAAATCAGAATCTATATTTTCGGAAATTACAAAACTTATAAACAAGAATTAGAGAATGTTGCTAAGTTTGTTAGGAATTTGGAATTAGCTTAGATTAGAATGTAAGTAAAAAACCCAAAGAAAAACCTAAATAAAAAATAAACAAAATATAATCTATATGCCCAGAAAAAACCTAAAAAAACCATATTTTTTAATTGCAATTTTTTTGGTTGCATCACCAGCTATAATTTTTGGGTTTTCTACGTTATATTTCTATTCACAATTACAGCTTTATATTAGTTTTAACGATAATTTGAACTATAATAATTATATTGGAGAATTTAAGGAACCCGATTATGCATTCTTAGAGCTTCGTGCGGCCCAAATGGAAGAAAGAATCCAAAAATACCATACACCGAACGGAAGTGTTTTATCTGTCAAATTTACCGATAAAGAATTGACTGAGGTTAAGTATTACGGTGGGAAAGGGGACTCTACTATCTGGACTGGTTGTTATATTGCGGGAGAGGCCTTTCGATGGGCAGTAGCTGACCGAACAAACTCATTAGAAGATAGAACGAAATCAGAAATCGCAATAATGCGTGCCCTGAATCACTTTGAGGATTGTTTACAAGTAACTGGTATAAGAGGCGCTTTAGCTAGGTACGCATGTCCATGGAGTGAGGAGAATGCGGAATTAAATCTCTGTGGTTATGATGATAGTGAGGTTGAAGGGGGAGAGTATGATGGATGGACATATCATACGTACGTGAGCCGGGATCAATTAAATGGATTATCTTTTGGATATGGTCTCATCTATGATTTAGTAAAGAATTCCACGATAAAAGAGAAAATTGCAAAACATGTCGAGTGGATAGTCGATTATTTTGAAAGGAATCGATGGCAGTCCATAATGGAGGATGGAACTCAAAGTTTTAGATTAGCTCCGATGGAACCTATGTTATATAGAACACCTAGTGGTTCAAATCACTTATTAGCTTGGTTAAATTTAGCGAGAAGGATAAATTATGATAAATATAATCCAATTTATCAAAGATGGGCCATAGATAAAAATTTAGCCTTTATGACGGATGAACCAGTTGACTATAATGTTCTTTTTGCTTATTATACCATAAATGTAATTACTTTAGCAATGTACGGTCTCATTAATTTAGAGCCAAATCTTGAATTAAAGGAGATGTATACGGATTCGTATATAAGAAGCATTTACGATGTTGTGAGGTACCATCGAAATGCATTTCAAAATTTTATATATATGAATGTTACTGGCATGAATCGTTTTGATATAGAAGCAAATATGATATTGAAGGATTCATTAGATGCTTTACAAAGATTTGCGGAAACGAAGTATCCTAATAGAAACAACGGTGTGTACAATACATGGTGGGATGATTTTGAAGATATAGTTGATCCAATAAGTATTACTGTCAATAAACGAATGTCGCGACCTATTATGATGATGAATCCATTATCTGCTCATACTGAATTCAAAATACATTCGAAATATGCTTTACCGATTAATAGGCGGGGATCTGGCAGTTTTATCTGGCAAGATTCTCCATTTGAACTCAATTACGATGGCGATAAGGAGAGCAAGTATTGTTTTCCTGGTAATGATTACACACTGGTCTATTGGATGGGGCGATATTATTATTATATACCTGACGGGGAGGGAAACTACACGTGACTGATATCGAGAGATATATGCTTATTGAATTATTGTTTAAAGATTTTTCCAAAGACCTTTTCCCCAAAGAAACAGAAGCCATACAAGGATTAAGTAGAAAATTGGCTGATGAAACCGTGGTAGTCAATTCCTTTTCAAAGAAGAAAATAACGGGATCCATCATCTTAATTATAATCGGAGTCATCGATTATCTACTACTTTACGATGCTGGTGTCATACATATTTTTACCTACTTACCATATAAACAAGTTGTAGGCATTCCTATTTTATTAATTGGTATTTTATTAACTGCATACCAATATTTCAGCGCGAGAGAATTCTATATTTTAAATCATGAAGATATGCTGTTTTTCGGTGAAAAAACCACAATCAGTTCGTTTCAAAGGCTTCAATTTTTTTATTTTAAAAAGTCTAACGTTAAACATATACATCTGGGAAATTCACGGATTGTTTATGAGATAGCCGTATTTTTCTTCTCATGGATACTTATCTGGTTCTTTCTAAGAGAGGGTTATATCAGTATCTCTAATTATGTATATTTAGGATATCCTATGCTTTTAAAGATTGGATTGACCTTGATCATAAGTTTTGGATGTCTCTTAGGTGTTTTTCTTTCATGGATGATTCCTGTTGGCCGTAGTCAGCTAAAGATTAGTACAGACGATGTCTACGTAGAACTTAACTTTAATGAACTAAAACCAGAAGATGCTGAGAAAATCAGTGAGATTTTACGATTGCCTAAAGTTCCAAAAATGCGTATAACTGATAGAGAGAAAGTATCTCGGCGACTGTTTATAAAAAGTAATGAAAATGAACCCATAGGTGTACTCAACTACAATCTTTTATGGCAGTATTTTTATTTCATTATGGGTTCAATTTTGGTAATTATAGGTACTATTATCCAAATTCTTGATCTAGAAATTAATTTCAGTTTAGGGATGTTTGTAGAACTCTTAGTAATTTTCTTAGGTCTTAAATCCATAATTTATGGTTTTTCAGAACATTTCTATCAGAAAGAATATAAGGAAATGCCCTTATCTTGGGA
>WJKO01000542.1 GCA_014729055.1 Promethearchaeota archaeon
CATTTTTAGTAGGGAAAACGAAAGTCATAGCGATAGAAATGAAAGACAAACCTGGTGGATTGAATACAATAGCAAAAATACTTGGAGAGAATAAAATTAATATTGAATATTTATACGCGTTTGCAACAACTAAAACCGCAATTTTAGTAGTTCAAGTTAACCAAGAACATGTCGAGAACGCGTTAAAAGTACTGGATGAGCACAACATCAAGCAATTCAAACCTTCCGAAATATATAACCTTTAAAATTTATATCTTATATCAAGTATAGATGACAGTAGTGTGTAAATATTGAATTGGGGGGAATTAGTATAAAGAATATCAAATTAAATACTAATAGTAGTGCCCGACTAATTCAAATATGTAAAATTATTGCGGAATATTTTAAAGGCAGTTTTGGTCCTAAAGGTTTAGATAAATTGCTATATGATAAATTTGATAATAATATACTTATATCGAGTGATGGCGGTACAATTTTAGAAGACTTAAAAGAACATATAGAGCTTAAATTAGCCAAATTTATCTTAACTTATGGAAAAAATATCTATGATCGTAATGGCGATGGAGTAAAGACCTTCTATATTTTATTAAGCGAAATGTTATCAATTTTCCAGAAATTAACTGAACAAGGAATCTCTCGAGGAATAATCTTGGAATCTTTAGATAAAATAAAAGAGCAATGGATAAAATTTACTCAACATTCTTTATTGGAAAGATCACGAGAAAAAATATTGAAGAATGAGAGATTTTTATCTTCCTATTTTATTTCGTTAATCTATGGTAAATTTTCAAATTCAAATACCAAACATATTGCAGACTTAGCCGTGAAAATCTCATGTATGCTGGGAAACAAACCTTTGGCCGCTTGGTTTGATCCAAAGACTTTTATTCAATTTCAGTTCTTACCAGGCACATTTATAACAGAATCAAAAATACTAAATGGATGTATTATTAGTAAAGAACCTGTAAATACTACGATTATTCCAGGACATAGTCTTCTTAAACCGAGAATCCTCGCGGTTAAAATGAAATTATATTTGGATCCTCCAGATGGTAGTGAATCGGGACATCAAGGATACGAATATGACATCAAATTTAAGAACGGACAAGACCATAACGACTTCACAAAATATATGGAAGACAGATCAATAAAAATAGTGAATAATTTATTGAAATTAAAGCCTGATTTAATTATAACCCATAAAGGAATAAATAGAGATATTGAGAGCTTGTTAAACAAAAACGACGTCCTATTAATAAGACGAGTAAAAACTGACGAATTCGAAAACTTAACGCGCGTACTGGAAATTGAAGCTATTGGAAGCATTAATGACATTTCTGATAGAAATTTAGGCATTGCAGAGCGTCTAACCTACAAAAAAATTGGACGAGAAAAGAAAATCACAATAGAATTACCAAAAAACAAAAAACGGGCAATTGGTACTGTTTTAATTGGAGGAAGTCAATGGATTGTATGTAAACAAGTGAAACGTGGTTTGTTGAAATTGATTTATGCTTATATAAATCTGTTAAGAATGCCCAAAATCTTATATGGTGGAGGAAATACTGAATTAGCATTTGCTCAGTATCTCAAAAAATCTCTCTCATCTCAAAATTTCAGAATTAAATCTAATTATAAAATAATATACTGCATACAAGAAATATTAGAGGGATTTTATATAATTCCATCCCTCTTAATGGAAAATGCGGGTATCAACTCAAAAAAAGGATTATCCATTCTTATTAGCAAGTATATCAATGATGTAAGAAATATTGGTTTTAACGTTATTAACTTGCAAATAGAAGATATGAGGCATGCGCACGTATATGACAACTTTTCAGCAAAAAACCATCTTTATCTGACGTTATTTGAAAGTTTGAAACAAATTGTTAGAATAGATAAGATTATCAACAAAAAATCGATAAGCAAAAAATCCTAAGAATCCTATAGTTTTTTAAAATACAGCAATTTGCCGTCTTGTGGTTTCAACGTAGTGCGTATTCTTTTCGCATCTATTGACTCTATTTTCTCATTGTCTAGAAGAGACTCGCAACTATAATCTTGAGCTAAAGATAAATCTGCAATTCCTAGCTTATTTTTATTCAAACTGGTGTATGCATTAATTGGTTCATCCCCAGGATTTACCATTGTTAAAAGTAACTCATCCGATTCTGGAATATGATATAAGGTACTTAGAATGTTGGAGCTGCTTGTTAACGCTGGTTTCCATCCTAATATCGAAAGCACTGGTTCTAAATTAACTGGTGTTAAATCAAAACCAAGCATAACAAGCCTCCCTTTTTCTACATTCCGGATATATCCGACATTCATGTGTTTAAATTTGAAGACTTGAAAATCGCTATTGTCTCCCGGAATTTTATAATCTAAAAACATTTTCGTTGAAACATTTATCGTGCGATATCCGAAATTAATCCCATAATTACGACTACAGCGAAATCCGCCTGTGGGTTTGAGGAGTAGATCACCGAAAACGCTTAATTCTTTGCCAGTTATAGTCTTTTTTGGATAATTATAGAGAAAAATAATAGTTCCTCCTGATTTTGCATAGTCTAGCATTGCATCAGCTATCTGCTCCTCTATAAAATCATGACCAGCGTAAATTAAATACGGATGCGAATTAATGCTCGAGAATTGAGAATTTGGATACCAAAGATCGAAAGGAATATTAGCACGTATTAGTGATTTATATACTAAATTATTGTTGTAATCATCTTTCATATCAAATCCTGGCTCCAATGGTGCTGCTTTATTTGCGAATGCATGAGGTCTATACCATAATAAATTAATATCAGCAACAGAATGCTGAGTAAAGCGCGGATAGTCAATTTTGTTATATGCACCAATAATCTGTTTAAACATCTTATTCGCGATAAAAGGGCGACCGACAGCATCTATTGGAGTATTTGGCCATCTATGTCTTTCGACTATCATGAAATAATTGACACCGTGATAACCATATGCCATCCATAATAGCGCTTGATATTTATACAAGTTTGCACGCATTTCATGTCCAGAAAAGGTACCGCAACGAAATTCACCAGCAACAACGGCTGGAGCTGTGGCTTTCAACAATTTAGCGTTGAGGGTCAGCATGTTAATCAATTTTTCTTTCTTGAGATAGTAAATATCAGCAGTTCTGAGTGCAACAAACTCATCTAAAAGTGCTGGATCATGCGGAAAAGGTGGACCTGTAGAATTTATATAAAATGGAACGTTAATTCCGTTCTTTTCATACATATCTGCTATTCTCTTGAAAAATAAAGCATCATACCATTCCAAATATCTTGCCGTATCAATATATAATAGAAATTCTTTCTCATTTAAAGGTGCAGCCGGCATAGGTCCAACATCATCCCAACATTCCCATTCTTCTTCAAGACCATAAATTCGTGCAGCTTCCTCCCAATCTCCGTATTCTTGCTTAATAAAGGCCTTAAATGAACTCGGATCCTCCAAAGGCAGACCTAGTACTTGATTTTGTTTTTTTATCATTGAGCATTCATTATCTAGCTGACAGAAAATAATTCTGCCCCCGTTCGTTACCAAATGCGGTTTTATGACTTTACTCACATGTTTGATATAGTCTTCAGCTAATTCCAAAAATTTGGGATGATTACGATGATATTGATCTGCTTCTCTCGGAGGACCTTCAAATTCAGTTTCTGCATA
>WJKO01000543.1 GCA_014729055.1 Promethearchaeota archaeon
AATAATAAATGTCATATTTTTTCGCAATCTTGAATACTTCTTCCATATATTTTTTAGGAGAAAGTATCTGGTTATGTAGATTGGGAGCAACCTTTTTTAAAATCAGCTGATGACGTTTTCTATCCTCTTCATCCGAAAGCATCAAGGTATGTATCATACTATTATGTAATTCAAATGCAACGGGTGTATTCTGCAAAGATTCAATTATTTCTTCAGTTTTATCTAAAGTATAAGGTGAGTAGTACCCGCGCCCTCTCGTAAATCTCCAGATGTGAGCGAGTATAGAATATGGATTTCTTTGCACTGCATTTACGGTCATATCTGTTATATAATCTGCTGTTTTCTTAAGTTTGGCTTCCTTACCGTCTCGGATCCATTTTACAAATTTCTTCTTCAATCTAAAGAATTCTGAAAAAAGCTTTGACAAATGACAATGTTCGCTGATAATATAATAATCTAATCTATCAAGATATTTCGGATTAGCGCCTAAATCTCCTTTCTTATTAATAATCGTAATTTCTAAGCCTAATAATAGTGTTCCTACTAAATTTTGATCCTGAATTTTATTCCTTTGCGTAGTTAGGAAATTTGCCGGCTTTTTATAGCTTTTATAATTGCAATGGTCGGAAACACCCATTCCATCGTATCCGCGGCTTTTAACCTCATTAAATGCTTCAATAAGGTCATATTCTCCATGTTTCCGGGAACAGCCAGAGTACTTTGTATGAATGTGAAAATCAAACATGATGATCAGATTCTATTTTAATTATTTTTGATTGTCTATTATAACTTTTATATTGGTTGAATCTTCAGCATCTTCTAATCCCTGATTAATATTACTTAATCCGACTCTTTTCGTTATTAAATCATCTAAATTTATCAGATCAGATGCCAAAAATAGTTTTGCTTTCTCAAAAGGTCCACATCTTGTTCCATATAATGCAATTTCTCGAACTACAATATCAGTGATATTTATAGGGGTTGGTAATCCATGAGTTGATTTCAATGCAATTTTGCCACGGGTACGAGTAGATTTCACAACTTGATCCATTATTTTTGGATTACCAGTGCACTCTACAACGATATCAGCTCCGATATTATTTGTAATCTCCATAATTTTAGCAACAGGGTCTTCTTTTTTAGAATTGATTATTAAATCCGCTCCATTTTTTTTTGCAATAGCCAATTTTTCATCAGTTCTACTTACAACAACGACCATTGGAGGATCGCCTACCTTATGTTTAAATAGAGAACTATACTGCTTCGTAACTTGCGCTATTAACTGCCCCATTTTACCCGCACCATAAATAACGACGATATTATCTGATGGTGTAAATGGCATCAATTCATACGTGTTTACAGCGGCTGCTAAAGGTTCTAATAGCGCGGCATGTTCAAAAGAAAGTGAATCCGGTATTTCATGAATCAGATAATCATCAACTACAATGTATTGTACAAATGCACCATCTACGTCAATACCTAATGCTTGCCTTTGTATACAATTAGTAGGAATACCATTTTCACAAAAATAACAAATACCGCAGATATTCGTATTTATTTCGCATGTTACTCGCTTGAAGAAAAGATCTTTATCTACCTTATCACCTAAACCGTAAACAATTCCTGAAAATTCATGACCAGGCACGATTGGCAGAGGCGTCGGAAGATGCCCTTTCACGATTGAAATATCTGTACCACATATCCCCGATTTCATTATCTTAATTAAAACTTGGTTAGAATTGGGTATCGGTAGTTTTCGTTCAACGAGTTTTATTTCTTTGCCATTAAATACAGCTACTAAAACATGATTCCCCTCCTGTTACTTGTATTTTTATCATTATAGTTATTCTTATATTTCATTTTCTTGTATTTTAATCCCCCGATCTTTGGGCCAGTTTACACGTATTAAAATATCTCTGGATTTTTCATGAGTTTCAATAACTTCAAACTCACGATTTAAACATAATTGGTTGGAAAAATCTAATAATTCTTGGAAGGTTGGTACATAATAACTTCCTTTATGTTGATTACTTAATCTGTCGCTAATCTGCATTGAGGACCCCTCTAACGTGAATCCTTTAACATCAACAAAGTCTGGCTGAGTTTCTTCTATTATTTTTGCATATCCGGCTATCATTTCGTGTTCAATGTTTATGTGATTAACAGATGTTATTCTTAGAACTGTTCTTGTGTTTAATTCTTTTAATATTTTCAATGTTTCTTGTATTTTATCCCATGTATGTTTCACCCGAGGTCTACATACCTTAGTGTATTCAGTTTTTTTAGGTGGTGGTAATGTAATATAAAGTATGCTGGGTAAAGTTCCAGTTTCATTCATTTCTAATAATACCTCGGGGGTTGTTCCATTACTAACAATAAACGTCGTAAATCGCTTGTTACGAAAGAGATCGACAAATTTACATATATTTGGATATAATGTTGGTTCTCCGTCTAGAGATATCGCAGCATGTTTTGGTTTTAAAGCATTCTTAAAAGTTGCATTGATATCTTTTTCATTAGTAACATATTTATCAAGTATTTGTGATACGCCCTCCTCTCGCGATATAATATCCCTTAAGACAATGTCCTTGAGATAATAGTGTTCTAAGTCTCTTGTTTTAAGAATATTAGTGTTCTTTAACAACAATATAGCTCGTAGCACCTGTGTTTTAGAAAAACGTTGTTTAATTTGTTTGTATATCTCTTTTGAAGTAAATTCTGCACCATATTTCCATTTTTTCTGATTTACATTTTCCGTTTTGGCATATTTAACGAAAAACTTAAGAATATCATTCATGCAATCAAGATTTTGCAAACTCCTTTCCTTCGTGAAACTATGCTCAACAAAGCTTAGCTGTTGTCTAATTAATTCGTTTATTAGATACTCAGGATCATCCGGCTTAACAATAAAGTTCGTAGAATAATTCGTTTTCGTATCACGCCAACAAAAGACACAACTATGATTGCAGAATGGATACGCGGGAGAATTCTGAATGCAAGTCTCACTGTCTATTCCCCAATATCCCTTATAACAATTTCGATTCTCCCGACCAGTTAATAATTTCTGCTCCATCCAATGGCAAGGCTTAATAGAAGTATGTTTATACTTACCAACAACCCGATAATTAGTTCTAATATATTTATTAACAAGATCCATTGGAATTTTTTGTTTCTTTTGCATATTCAAGATTTCCAATTTATTTAATTTAAAACAACTAATTTATTTTTCCTTATCCCAAAGTTTTATGATATCTATTGTCTTCTGATAAAATTTATAGAGCGAATTATCCATTTCTGGTTTAAAATATCTTAACCGCTTCTTTGCTTCTTTTAAACTTGGAATCAACAATAATTCTATGATATAAAGCCAATCCTCGCTAATTTCGGTATTTTTATTTAACTCTTGTTTTCTTCTTAACAAGTTGAGTTTTTTCTCAGCAGTTTCCAATTTTGAAGCTTGAATTAAAAGCAAAATAGATAAAAGCTTACTATTAAGACGAATCTCAGGTGTTGGTGCACTTCGGCCTATTTTTTCGTAGTATTCACTCGCTTTTATCTTATAAGTATAATACCGAGAATTGAACCTCTGCATTGCTTCATAATAGAGATCAGCGAGATTATTGCATTTTTGTGCCATATGTAAAAGATCATTAATGTTTTTAGTCTTGTTATAATGTTCTTCAATGGCTTCAATTTCTTTGATATCATCTTCCAAAATATCATCTGCATCGTCAAGAGACATATTTATTTACCTTTCATTTGAGTTATATTTAAAATATATTTGAAAGTATATTTGAATTTGAGTTATATTTGAGTTATATTTCGGATATTTTCTACAACAAGCTTTACTGCATTTTTTATACCACTATATAATCCAGGATGTATCTTGTTTGTTTTTTGAAGATTATATTCCTCTGAATCTGGTAAATCAGAAACGCTGAGCACGGAAATTGTATCGATTGAAAACAATCCCCCTAGTAAATGTAATACAGTGGATTCCATATCAACGCAATTACAGCCATATAATCTCCATGTATTTATCGCTTTTTGATTCTCACAATACAGCGCATCTGTCCCCCATAGGCGCCCTATTTGTATCTGTTCCTCATGGTCGTGCTTAAAATATTTGAAGAGAGAATTTGAGTTTTTAATTGAATAATATTCGTTCTTAATAGACGGAAATTCATAGAAATATTCTGATTGTTTCAATTCTGGAGAAATTACTCTTTGGGCGATGGGATATTTATCAATTCTTAAGTTATTACATTGTGCTTGATATGCTTGCAAATATTGCAGAGATGCTCCATCAGTCAAAAAAAGAACTTCTGGAATGATGACATCACCTACATCTATATTTGTTTGCAACAAACTACGATTTTCCAACGAATCATTACGAATTAAATTCTTAGAATACGTTTTCTTCAAGCCTCCGCAAAAATCAATCCTAATAGCCTTTATACAACTAGAACGCTTTAAACATTCCATTATATTCGCTATATTCGGCGCACCAACATTTGTTAATATTACGCTTATGTCAATTCCATTTAAAGTCCCGTTAATAACTTTACCGCGTTTTGTTTTATTTTCTAAGTATTTTAAAATTAGTTTTTGAGATATTTCAACTGCGGGTAATAATACAATGGGCTTTATATCAGATGGCTTTGCCTCTAACGTCATTCTAACAATCTTTTCATCGATAGAAATAAAATTCAATCCTAAATTCATAAGATTTGTTTTCAATTTGTCGAAAAAACTCATAGATTTTCAAGTAAATATGGATCTAATTTTTGAAAAATCTATTCATCAATCCAGTCAGAAAAAGGAGGAATTTTAAATAGTTTGTTATACCGCTTCAATAAATCTACGTTAACTTTATAATATTTTCTACGGGCATCGACTTTTTCTCCTGGAGGAAGCTTGACTTCGTCAGCAGGAACATGAATTAAAACATTGTGTTTCAATAAAGATTTCAAATGATATTGGATGGCTCTATGATATACGCCAATTTCTTCTGCTAAGTCCATCAATGTCACATTCATGTTTTCAAGATACATTTCAATTATCTTGACAACAATCTCGTTCTGGAATAAAACAGCCAAGTCATCAAACACGTTTGGAAGATCCGCCGGAAAATAATTCAAGGTTGCTCCAATTTTTTCAGAGCGCACCAAATTAAAAGCTTCTAGTGAAGCCATATGTTTGATAAACGGATTCCGTGTGATATGTAGAACCGTGTCGATTTTATCATCTCTCGCATGAATGCCTGGGTATTTTCTAATAAAAGCCAGAATCTCTTTCTTGATTTTATTATTTAGCATTTCTTGTTTTGTTGACCGTTGACCGGTTACTAACCAGAATTTATCTTCCAAGCTCTTTAAAGCCTTGAAAATTGACTCCTTTTTATACCCCTTCTGGTTTTTAAACCGTGCTATCGATTTGGCATATATAGACTCTACCATTGGACTCATTGTTTCTATTCGTTCGGTATCAATATTGGCTTTATATCGACGTTTTTTTAATAACTCATTAGCTACTCCAAGAACATCTTTTTCGATTTTCGTCAATGTATGCAGCATTTCTTCTCGAATTTCATCAATCTTCTCTTCATAGACCTTTAATT
>WJKO01000043.1 GCA_014729055.1 Promethearchaeota archaeon
ATAAAATATATTCCATGGTGGATGTGGTTGCTGAACTAATTTGACTCCGTTTTTATTCTTTATCTTAGATAAAGTCATTGGAAACTTCCTCGGATGAAACAGTATCTCTCTGCTATGTGCTCTCTGATCAAAGTAATGTTCAAGGTTTAAACCCGCATAATTATCTACAAACAAATTCTTCTTAGATTTAACGCGACTTTCTTTATCATTATATTTTATTGAAGCGATTCCGTTGTAACCGACCTTGTGTCTTGGGAAAAATGACTTATTATCCGCTATAGTTACCTTTAGATTATTGCTTTTTAACTTTACTTTCATCAGAAAGAATACCTCTTTCCAATTTCTGGTTGGATAATCTCGGAAGATAATCCAAATTCTTTAAATGTCTCGGGATGTTCTGTATGAATAGGTATAACATTATCGGCATTAATTTCATTGAGCATATCTCTTAATTCATTGACCCGACAATGTCCTGAAGAATGAATTGTCTTTGTTTTTCGAATTTGAAAATGCTTCAACCATGCGTCGAGTTTTTGCTCTTTTATTATCATCTCTTCATCAAATGGATCAGTGATAGATTTTAAGTAAACAGTTTTCCCGGGATCCGGATCTATATCAATTAATTCCTTCAACATATAAAAGTCTAAATAAAGAAGATAATTCTCTTGAGATTGCTTGATTTCTTTATATGTTACATAATCGTCAGTTTTTAAAATTGTTCTTTCAAATTTTTTGTAATCTTTAAGTTCAAAATATCCCCACTTCTTCCGCTGTAAATATGGTTTTAGGTATTCATCCTCTGGTTCTGGTAGAGGATAATTTTTTAGGAATGAATCTTTAAAGTCGTCATCTGTTTTTTCAATTTTATTTCTAAAATAATCTATCATTTTCCATATTTTAGTATTTACTGCAAATGTCCTATTATGCTTTTTCGCCAATTGATAATACATTAATGCACGATCAAGGCTTCGGCTTGGAAAATTGACTAATATCAGTCCAGAATTGTTTTTTATTATCTTATCAGACTGTTTTCTTATGTCATGTTCCGATTTTTCCCTTTGATGGTAATTATCATCACGATAGGATTTTATTGATGGAACATTTGTACCATCAGTAATTATTGCTATGGGACTTGCTTTTTTGCACATTTTAATGAATCTATTGGTCCATTCGGGATGTAAACCATGTTTCCGAAAATCACCAGTATAAACAATGTTTCTACCATCATGTTCTATTATAAAAGCAGTAGAGCCAGGAATTGAATGATCTACTTGATATTGAGTAACCTTACATTTGCCATTATCTGTCTCCAAATAAATAGGATGTTCATCTTCAAGAATATTTATTTTACGAGTCGTATCAATATCTTCATAGTCATCAATTTTTGCCCTTTTCATTTTACCCGAACCAGAACTTTTGGGTAAAAGTAGCCAATATTCGTGGAAAGAAAGACATTCTCGCATCAATTTATCTGACTTAATATCATTGATGTATGAAAGAATAGAATTTGCTGTCCAATTTAGGTAAATTGGTGTATTTTTCTTTAGAAATGACATAAATTTATAATGATCTAAATGAGCATGTGATAAGAAAAATGCATCAACATAATTTGGTGTGGTTGGCTTGATTTTGTATTTTGGCTTACTTAGTATGTCTTTATATCGGTTTATTAGGTCATTGCGATACAATCCATCAATGGGCGGTATCAATTTTAAGTATAGATAATCGAGGATGCCATTTAAGCTTCTTGGTTTTAGATATTCCGAGAAGAACTCCTTCATATCGCTAAATGAGACTCCGAAATCAAACATGAAGTTTTTGTTACCTTCGCTTATAAAGACTTGATTTCCTCCTATTTCGTTGGCACCGCCATAAATTTGCACTTGCATATAAGAAGTTCTGATTTTATGTTTTTATAATTTCTCAGCTAGAGTATTGATCTATAGATGACAGAAAAGAGTAAAAACAAAACTAAGAGCGGACTTAATTGTCGATTTTCTCTTTCAATTCATCTAATTTTACATTCTCGCCCAAATTTTGAATGAAAAAACGGGTATCGGCACCAGGACCCATTAAAATTGCGCCAGTCAATTTATCGTCTTGATAGATGACTTTTCTACAAACATAGTGGTCTTTATCAATTTTCCATAAGACCTCCGCAACTTCGTCATTCTCGGGTTCTGGGGTTCCAACACTCAATAGATCTAATCCCGCTATCTTTAATTTGGTTTGCCATATTGTTTCCTTGTATGGTTCCACCTCTCCATCGATTATATGCGATGCAGCAACCTTTGCTTGATCCATGGACGCGGGAATGATCCCCCAAATCTTATCGTTGAATTGAATACAATCTCCGACGGCATAAATGTCGGGGAAATTAGTTTGCATAAATTTATTCACACAAATTCCCTTTTCTGTGTCTATACCCGATTTTTTTGCTAATTCAATATTTGGAATTATTCCAAGCTGCTCCATAACAATATCTGTTTCATTCAATTCTCCACTTTTTAACTTTACTGCTTCAATGCTTGATTCTCCAACCAATTTATCAACTGTCTGTCCTATTACAAACTCTAA
The DNA here is from genome assembly GCA_014729055.1 of Promethearchaeota archaeon. Lineage (GTDB taxonomy): Archaea > Asgardarchaeota > Lokiarchaeia > Sigyniarchaeales > Promethearchaeaceae > WJKO01. The sequence continues at coordinate 2,578 of WJKO01000043.1, forward strand.
GCCTTGATTTCTAAGATAGTCTTCTAAATATTGAGAACTCTTTGCACACAATTGCCTTGGTAATAAATAATTAGCAATCTCACATATCGTTACTTGTATATCAAGATCTTTAATATGATAACCCAATTCAATACCGAGTAGTCCTCCACCGATTATGAAAGCCTTTTTTACTTTGTTTTTGGAGATATAATTTTTAATATCATCTGCGTCAGCAATAGTTCGTAAAGTAAACACTCCCTTTAAGCCTGGGTTGCCAAAATCCAGTTTCCTCGGGGAACTACCGATCGCTACTACCAATTTATCATATTTAATTGTCAATTCACTATCGGCTAATTCTACGGATTTTTCTTTTGGATGAATTTTAGACACTTCAGCACCGAGAAGACAATGTATACCCTTTTTTTCATACCAATCTATCTTTCTTACAAAAAGTCTGTCTTTTTCTCTCTGTTCTGCGATATAATGTGGAAGAAAAATTCGCGAATAATATGGGTATGGTTCTTTACTTATCATAACAATTTCGAGATCCTTAGGATCTTCAGCATTTCTAAGCAATGATTCCGCAACAGTTTGACCGCCAACTGAATTACCTATAATCACGACTTTCATAGATGAACAAAGATTTCTGTAATCTTAAATAATTTGTGACTTTGATTTATAAAAGATATTTCTATCTTGTTGTGAGTTTAGACTTGATAAGCATGCTATTTTTAAAAGAAATTGTCCTTAAAGAAATTAGATGAAATAGAAAATATACTCAATTTTTAAAATCTAAATTATAAGAAAAATCAAAAAGTGATATTTCAAATGGGAGCAGAAGAAGTATTATCCGGATCTAAAGTATATTGGACAGGTGTCAACGATTACACCTCCGATCTATTCGAAGGTATATGGCCTGTTGGGGAATATGGAGTAAGCATCAATTCATATATAATCAAGGCAGAGAAAACAGTGTTAATCGATCTTGTTAAAGCGGGTGGCGGAGGATCATCAGAAAATTTGGTTGATCAATTAGCCTCTATTGACCTTGAACCAGAAGAAATCGATTATCTTGTATTAAATCATTTAGAACCTGATCATACGGGTTTTCTTAGTAGTTTTCGACGTATATGTCCGAATGCCGAAATAATCACCAGTAAAAAAGGAGTGCCACTGGTTAAGGCATTTTATGGGATTTCAGAAAATGTGAAAGCCGTGGAAGATGGTGAGACCTTAGATATAGGTGATGGGAAGCAATTAGTATTTGCATATATTCCAAATGTTCACTGGCCAGAAACGATGGTTACTTACGAAACATCAACGAAAATTCTCTTCAGCTGTGATGCCTTCGGATCCTTTGGTGCGTTAAAAGGTGGAATATTTGACGACGAGATTCTTAAGGAAGACCATGAATTTTTTGAGGCAGAATCTCTGAGATATTATGCAAATATTGTGGGACCATTCTCTAATTCGGTATTAAAAGCAATCGAAAAGGCTGGGGGACTTGATATTAAAGTAATTGCGCCGTCACACGGTTTAATATGGAGGAAAAATCCAGAGACCATTATTAACAGATACGTAAGATATGCAAATTATATGAATGATTACGCTGAACCCAAAATAACGGTTATATGGGGAACAATGTATGGAAATACAGAAATTATGATGAGATCAGTCCTTCGCGGCATTGCGAAAGAAAAAGTGAAAGTAGATGTGTTGAAAGTGCCTGAAACCGATGTTTCCTATGTATTGGCAAAAGCATGGGAAAGCGCCGGTTTAGTGATTGCGATGCCTACGTATGAATATAAGATATTCCCACCAATGAAATATGTGCTGGACATCTTCGATTATAAGCATGTCTGGCACAAAAAGGTTTTAAGAGTCGGTTCTTTTGGGTGGTCGGGGGGTGCAGAGCGACATTTTGAACAAACAATCAAGAATTTTAAATGGGATTGTATTGGTCCCTTAGAATATCAAGGCGCGCCAACTGAAGAAGATCTTAAGAAAGGGGAACAGCTCGGCGCCGAACTCGCAAAAGAAGTTAAACAAATACCTCCTAAGAAATAATGGAAACTAACCAAGGTTATGTTTATGTGATCAAATGATCAACCTGAACCTTTACAGGTTATGATCATATTGGAAAAAAGAGTATTTAAAATAATCATATTTTTCAGAAATAAGAACAAAACTTATCTTATGAAATCAGATTGGAAACCTGAGAAATTTAACTATAAATTCACTAATTTTCAATCTCCTTACCATAAAAAAGCGCCATGGCCAAGCATGCGCGGCGATATTCGTAATTCGGGGACTTTGATGAATTGCAAATACACATATAAGGAAGGAGGCACTCAAAAAGTCATTCATTTCCAGACTGGCAACTCAATTTTTTCGACCCCAATAATTGGTCCGAATGAAAAAATCTATGTAGGAAGTGCGGATCATAAATTTTATTTATTAGAACCACATGAGGAAAGGAAAGCATGGGAATATGATATAGGGGAAATCATAGACTCTGCTGGTTGTATTGATAAAGAAGGGAATGTTTATGTAGCTGGTGGTGATGGAAAAATTCATGCATATAGTGCCGAAGGTAAAGAAAAATGGCAGTATGATGCAGTAAATAATCGCCCAAAGGAATTATTATCTTTTAGCACCAATTTCTGGTTTGAAGCAAATATTGTATTAGGACCTGATGGAGCTATCTACGTTGCTAATGATGATTTTTATCTCTATAAAATGACAAAAGAAGGTGATATTATTTGGGCTTATAGAACTGGGTTTCTAATCTGGAGTGCACCTGCATTCTGGAAAGATGGAACGGTTTTTATTGCGGGGTTCGATCAGATTCTCTATGCACTTGATATGGACACTGGTAAGCTTAAATGGAAAACCGACTTAAACGGATCACTTGTATCATCGACAACAGTCGGAATTGAGGGAACCTTATATCAAGGATCATTTAATGGAAATATGTATGGAATAGATAGCCAAGATGGTAATATAAAATGGAAATTCTCAACTGGTGCTCATATATATGCATCTGCTGCGGTTTCACCAGATAATATTATATATTTTGGATCGACAAATGGTATGTTCTATGCGTTAAATGGGGAAAACGGAGAATTAAAATGGTCATATTATATTGGGGATGCCATCCGGGCATCTGCATCTCTTGGTCCAGATCCAGAAGGTATATATGAATATTTAGTTTATTTCGGCGGCGGTAATGGATTCATTTATGCAATGGATCCTAATGGAAAATTGCGTTGGGCATATGATACGCTTGTAAAGGCATTAAATGACGATTATCCAAATATTAACGCTTCAATTGCTTTGGGATATACGGGTTTGGCTGTTGCTTCGGCAACTGGTGATGTCATCTGGGTTCCGTATGACTATTATATGAAAGAAAATGCCGAAGGGATATATTTAAACGATATTCATCAAACTGATTTACAGGATTTGAAATGGCACAATGTAACTCAAGGCGGTAAAATGGAAAAAAAACCGATTACTCAGACTTTTGAAGTATTATCCACGAACAATCTAAATATAAGATTGCTGAAACATCAAAATAATAGGATTAAGCCTGTTCTTATTGACTATCAAAGCATAAAAATAACGATAGATCCACAAATTAATTTTGAATTTCAACTCCAAAGCGATTTATGCACCATTAATATTATTCCAAATGAAATTATGCAACCATCGACTCAATTTATAGCCAATATTGAGTTAGAATATAAAGACCATGCTGATAATCAAGATGAAGAGGAATCGAAATCCTTTGAAAGCAAATTAACTTTCAAGACTGTGCCATCCTCAAAGAACACCACTATAATGAATACAGATTATAATAGATATAAAATTGTTCGGATGGCTTTACCGCAGCCAAATATTGTCCCCAGTCTCAATCAAATAGGATTTGCGAGTTTGACAATTCCTTTCGTAATTCTTGATAAAGATGAGAAAAATAACAAATATCTCGCGTGGGCTGTACAGAGATTCGGAGACATTGGTGTGCCCCTTAAAAGAATAAGTTTTTATGCATTCAATGGCAAAATTGAGGGTCAATTTTTTATGATGGACGCTCATAATTGTCTATTTGAAATTACATCATTTAATATACCACTTGACATTCTTAGGGTGTCTGGAAAAATTCAGCCAGATGGTAGCGTTGCAAAAGGAAGTAGCCTCTTGATTGATAAAAAAGTAGGTCAAAGTGTAATTCCTTTACTTCGAGATATGGGGACTTCAAGTCCAATTACTCCCCGCATGATGCTTACATACTTGAAGAAAGGTGGTTTTATACGTTTTCTAAAAGCAAGTTCTCAATTTATCCGCGCTTTAATTAGACAAGTCCGGCGAAATGTGTGGAAAGACTGGGGATTAATTAATCCAGCCGGACACTTGTTGGGTCTAGGAACATACAAACTTGCCCCTTACACGGAATACAATAGTATTCAAAAAGATCAACTGAAACTACTTAAATTCGAGAATGATGAGAAAAAAAAGTATGTAACTGCTGAAATCTTGTATCCAAAACAAGATTCAGGCTGGAATATTATCGTTGGGATCTTACTTGTGGAGAGAGAAACCCTAAAGATACTTCCTATTAACTATACAAATGCCATACAACTTAAATATCGTACCCACAATAATCATAATGATAAAAATAACGAGAATTTCATTCACATAAAGGCCAAACTTAAAGTTCCGAAAGAAGTAAGAAAAAATAATATTTCAATCCGTGCTTATTTGGTTGTTGAATTAGATTTAGTTCAAGTTATCGATTTTTAATCGATTTTTATAGTCATTCATACTTCAAATAGTTTTTAATAATCTAAATACGAACTATCATTATGAGCATAGCAGAAGTTGAATTAATATTAAAGGATCTTATCAATAGAGTTGATGGAATAGAATTTGCCGCCATTATTGATTATAATGGCAATGAAGTCTTTCATTACAATGCAAGCGATATAGATGTAAAAGTTCAAGATTATTTTGTCTCAGCGTCTACAATGATGATATCCTTTCAAAAAATGAATAAAAATCTTGATTTGGGCATATTTGATATAATGATCTGCCAAGGGGATAAAGGAAAGATTGTATTCATGGAGTGCGGTGAAAATCTTATTCTTCTTGCAAAGTTAGAGTCCGATGCACGTGTGGATCTTGTTTTCATGGAGATGAGAAGAACTGTCAAGCATTCAATTGAAATTGATGTAGAAAGTCTTTATTACGAAACAAGAACTATTAAAGAAAGTTTGAAAGATAAATTAGAGGAAATTGATAAGACATTTACTGATAAAATAAAAGTTTTTTTCAGTTACGCAGTTAAAGATTCTCAATCCTTCAAGATAAAACAGATCGCGGAGACTCTTGAATCGGAGTCTGATATTGAAGTGATGTATTGGGAGAGGGATAAAAAGCCGGGACAAGATCTTCTGGATTATATGACCTTCGGCGTCCAGTGGTGTGATTTTTTTGTTTTTTTCTATTCGCAGAATTCTGAAGAATCAAAAGCATGTCAGAAGGAATATAGAATGGCTGATATTATCGAAAAAACCATTATTTCCGTCACGAATGACAAGAATAATTTGCCCATATACTTACAAATATCGTGTTATGTTAATTATTCTGATGATATAGACCAAGTAGTCCAAGAAATAAAAAAAGGATTTATTTAATTTCGATTTTTCAATATTCATGTGCATGCATTTTCAATTATATTCTAAAAACAAAGCACTAATCAATTAGATTAAACAACAATTAGCTCAACTTATTCATAAAATTAATTTAAAAAATCAAGGTTAGAACAATGTTAGATTTTACGTTAACAGAAGAGCAGTTAAAGCTCCAAAAAAAAGCAAGAGACTTTGCACTTAACGAAATCCTCCCCGTGAGTCATTATTTCGATGAACACGACCAAATGCCGCTGTTTCTACTGAAGAAAGCTCATGAATTGGGTTTACAGAATCTTAATATCGAAAAAGAATACGGAGGTCCGGGTTTAGGATTAATCGAAAGTGCACTAGTCGTTGAAGAGATCTCTGCCGCAGATGCCGCCATGGGTACTTCAATTTTTGGCAATACTCTTGGAGAAGAACCTGTAATGCTTTGTGATAATACAGCAGTTAAAAATAAATACTTGCCCCTTTTTGTAAGAGAACCAAAAGTTGTTTCATTTGCTACTTCAGAACCGATGATGGGGAGCGATGTAGCTGGTATGAGATGTAAAGCCACAAAAGACGGCGATGATTATATTCTTAACGGTACTAAGTATTGGGTAACCAATGGAGGGTATGCGGATTATTGTTCAATATTTGCTACGGAGGATCCTAAAGCCCGTCATAAAGGAATCTGTGGATTTTTGGTCGATATGGATTGGGAAGGTGTTTCGCCGGGATTACCGATACCCAAAATGGGACATAAAACCTCAAACACAGTCTCGATTAAATTAGAAGATGTAAGAGTGCCTGCTGAAAACGTATTAGCACCACCTGGTGGTGAAGGATTCAAGCTGGCAATGAAAACCTTTTCAAGAACAAGGCCCATCATCAGTGCATTTGCAACAGGTGCTGCACGATCTGCAATGGAATTTGCAATAGATTACGCGAATAAGCGCCGCGCTTTCGGGCAAAAATTATCACAATTCCAGAACACTCAATTTAGAATTGCTGAAATGTATCAAAAGGTTGAAACAATGCGCCTTCTGACGTGGAAAGCTTGTTGGGAAGCTGATCAAGGGTTGGACCCAACAGTTACGGCAAGTCTCGCTAAATTTTATACGACTGAACGCGTCGTTGAAGTAGTTAATACTGCTTTACAAGTATTTGCAGGTTATGGGTATACAAATTTCTTTCCAATCGAGAAAATTCTAAGAGATATTCGAGTATTACCAATCTATGAAGGAACTTCAGAAGTACAGAGAATTGTTGTGTCACGGCATGCATTAAATGATTATAAAGCAATAATGCCAAAACTTGACGATCTAAAGAGATTAAAAGGTGACGACATCAAAAAAGCTGCGAGAGAGGGATTGAAGAATCAGACCGTATGGAGATGCAGGATTTGTGGCTATTCTCATTACGGAGAAGAACCGCCAGATGAATGTCCGTATTGTAAATTTCCAAAGTCGGCGTTTAAAAAGCTTTAATTATAAAGATATGAAAAAAGAATTTAAAATATATTCCAATCTTCTATTTTATTTCCATTGAACTCTATATTATTTGATTGTGCTCCATTACAATGGATTAATATATCGGTATTTAGGTATTTCTTACTCTCATTTAGAATTTTTGACTCATTGTCAAAAAAACCAAGTATATTTAATTTCTCCTTTTTTGAAAGACGCTCAATTATACTGATTTTAAAATTAAGATCGTCGATATCCTTATTTGGTTTCATGATTAAAAATGTATTTTTATTGTCAATATCAATTC
>WJKO01000544.1 GCA_014729055.1 Promethearchaeota archaeon
GATTATCTGCTTGTACGGCTGAATTTAATCTATATGTTAAATCATGATCGGCAAAAATCCATTCTGCTACTTGAAGATCTCTTATCAAATATTCTAATTCGTATAACTTTTCATGTTGCTCGACGAAATCCCTGAAAACTTCTAAAACTTCAAGAGCATCATTAATTTTCCCTAAAAAGTTATTTATTTCTTCTAAGGCATCGCTCCATTTTTCAAAACCATCTAATATATACGAAAATTGGCTCCCAATTAGATCGAAATATTTTAGTGTTTTTATGGCTTTTAAAATAGTTCCAATTGACTCAAGCTTGTCTGTAAAATTATTAAACTTGTCTTTTACATCTAAAATCTTAGACAGAAGAACTACTGCCCCCTTAATTCTATTATCTTCTTGTTCTGATATTGACATATTCAATTCCTCTTTTTTTTTAGTATTATTATAAAATGAATTTTTGATATTTTTAAAGTTTTAAAACTTCTTAATTATCTCTATTGTAAATCACACTTCTTTATTATGTTAAATATAATGTCGTTCTATGTTTACATAAAGAATAAGAAGGATATAATTAATGAAAGACAACAACATATATTGCGAAAATTGTGGAAAAAAACTCAAAAAATATACGAAATACTGTGTTTTTTGCGGGAAAGAAATAAATTCTAAATTGCGAAAAAAATTAAAAGAAAAAGATTTATCGGAAGGAATGACCAATTTGTTAGAAATGGTTATTCGGTGTTTTTAACAATCAGATAATGAGAAAAATATAATGAGAAGAATCTAAACCTTTTTGTCTTCCTTAAAGATTTCATACATGTCCATTTCAAAATCAACGACATCTTCATCTAGTTCTTTTGGTTCACCGATGGCGGCAGCTTGTAAATAAATTCGGCAAACATGTTCAACCATTCTCAACACGGTCATAGCCCCCTTAAGATGACTTCCACAACACACATTTCCATGCATTACAGCCATTGCAGCATTTCGATCACCTAAAGCGTCCAAGATGTTTTCTGCAAGTTCCTCACTCCCGGCTTCACCATACTTTGCGACTTTTACAGGACCGCCCACGTATGGTACAAATTCTTCCACGATAGGAGGTAATTCATCTCGTACAAGGCTAAATGCAATTGAATTGGCACCATGACTATGGATAACTGCCCCAACATCTTCACGGCCTCTATAAATACCAAGATGAAGATCTTTTTCTACGGAGGGATTTCTTTTTCCCCCTACTTGTTTTCCATCAAAATTGAGAATCACCATATCCTCTGCTGTCATTTCAGCATAACTAAGCGTACTAGGAGTGATAATAATCTGTTCTCTATCTGGCACACGAACACTGACATTTCCTGATGATCCGCTGATAAATCCTTCTTCTACTAAGATTTGACAGTAATCTACGATTTCTTGACATAACACTTTTATCGGTTTTTCTAAAGGTGTAATGCCCAACACTTCAGGATTCTTAATATTTTTTGGTTCATTTCCCTCCAGCACCGCAATCACATCATCAATAATCATCTTACTCTGAATTTCAATGACTCCTTGTGTATTACTGCCGAAATGGGGCAAACAGATAGTATTATCAAATTCTAAAAACTCATTATCCTCGTCCATGGGTTCAATGTCAAAGACATCCAACGCCGCCCCTCCAATTCTCCCTTCCTTCAATGCTTTATACAATGCGCTGTACTTAACGATGCTAGCCCGTGCAGTATTAACAAATAAGGCATTTGTTTTCATCGAGTCAATCAGCTCTTTACTGATCATATTACGGGTTTCTGGCACTTGCGCTGCGTGAATCGTTACGACATCCGATCTTTCCATTAACTCTTCTAAACTAACCTTTTTTCCGTAATTTTTAATAACTGAATTGGGAATATAAGGGTCGTAGATTAATAGATTCACACCAAATGGAAGTAAGCGATCACCTACCTTTTGCCCAATTTTTCCAAATCCTACTATACCAACATTTTTTCCTTTTAACAGCATACCTTGAAATTTATTGGTAACTTTTATCCAATCCTCAAATTCTATAACTTCAAATTTATCGGAGTGAATAAATCTATCTACTTGTGTAAGTTTTCGGCTCAAAGCTAGTATGAGTGTCAATGCTAAATCTGCAACAGAATCTGAATTTCGTCCTGGGGTAAATAACACCGGAATGTTCTTTTTTGTTGCAGCGTCTACATCTACCTTATCGGGTACACTACGACAACTCGCTATAATCTTTAAATCTGATTGTTCGATTACATCCGTTCCTACCTCATCGCCTTCACATATGAATATATCAACACCTTGTAATTTCGGAATTAATGATTTTGACTCAAGGTAGATTTCATAAGTTTCGTGCCAAGGTTCGTAAATAACTTCATCCACTTTTGACTTTAAACGTTCTAATTGTTTTTTATCCAAGTCTACAGTGACAAATGCTTTCATTTTAATAGTTCACCTTTGATTATTATCAATAATTATATTTGGTTTCAGTTCCAAAATCTTTATAAATTGAAACGTTCTACTCTATATTAAATTGGTCCGTTTCATTTTTAAATATTTTTGTAACTGAAGAATAGAAAATTGTAAAAAGATAATGGATAAATAAAAACGCAAAGAAGAACGAAACAATCTAATTAATAATGAGGTTTAATCGTGGCGAATAATGTCTTGGATGAAGCTAAAGACCTTAATAATGTTTTTAAGGAATTAGGAAAAGCAGAAGATATTGTAAAAAAAATCGTTAAACATCCTTTACGCATGTTGATTTTCCTATTGTTATACATCTATCCCGAACTTAATGTAACAGAGGTAAGTAAAAAACTGAATCGTAGCAAAGCGACAGTATCTCGGCATTTGAAGGCAATGAAAAATGATGAAATCCTTAAAGTCAGAGAGGAAAAAGTCAAAGGCAGAATTAATCCAAAA
>WJKO01000545.1 GCA_014729055.1 Promethearchaeota archaeon
GGGTTATAAATATCAGTGATATTGAATAGAAGAACGCTTGTATCGTTTAATACATAAAGTATATCTCCTTCAGCACATAGATCCCTAATACTTCCGTAGGCTGCTGTCTGAAATATTTGTTCAACGAGCCCCGAATCATTTAAATATAAAATATAAAATCCTGCTATATCTCCCGCAACAAAAATATATCGCCCATAAATATACAGATCCTTTATATTTCCAGTAAGTGGGATATTTTGCACTTTGAAGACATTATATGGGTTGTGTATATCGAATACTTGAATTCCTTGATCCTTAATGCTGATGAAGGCCAGATTGCCCATTAGATCAATAGATGTAGGCTCTCCAATCAACGATATGTTCTCAATAATTCCATAATCTGATATATATTGATTTTGCCCATTGACTTTATCAGAAGGATTCATAAACGTGAAACTGAAAATAAAACTCATTAACAACAGAAACTGGATCATACGCTTTTTTTTATACACAAACGACATAAAAATAGTACGTCAAGATGATTAAAAAAAGTTTATGGCAATTTATTCACCGCTGAAAGACTACTTAAGATTTACCGAAAATTGATAGAAATATTTGAAAACAATAATGACAAATACTCATACAAATGAAAAAACTAGAGGATTAATTTGCAATGTTTGGAAAAGATCTGCCGATCAAAGAAATAAAAAGATTTACCTTACAGCGGAAAATTGCCGCTCATAAAACCTTAGAAGCTTGGCAAGATGTCCCGCATGCAGGTGTTATTATCGAACTTGATGTAACGAATGTCTTAGATTTTATAAAAAAAATCCAGAAAAAACCAAAATATTCTGACGTGAAAGTGACCATAAATTCAGTTATGCTTAAAATCATTGCGGAATCTATAAAGAAATGCCCTGATCTTAACAGCCATGTCCAATATAACCAGAAATCAAACTCTGGACGTATTATTGTATACGAAGACATCAACATAGCGTTACCAATGATTGTCCCTGATGGCCGCACCATTACTCCCGTCGTCCCACAAGTAAACAATAAGTCGATTAAAGAAATTTGTGAAGAAATGATCAACATTCAAAAGAAGTTGAAAAACACAAATATTGATTATCTCTTGTTTGAAGCGGGATATCAAGATACGATAGAAAAACTAAAACACGGGCATCTCGGTGTTCTTCGCCGTATTATTAAAAATGCAATCGGTAAAGATAAGATAAAAATCCCAAAAAGAAAAGAATTAAAAGAATATGACAAAATACCTGACGATGAGAAACTCACTGCCCAAGATCTGCTTAGCGCGACGATTCTGGTCTCTAATATCGGACCAGCTTTTAAAGATTTACCTTGCTACATTGGAATGTTAGAGATTATCCCGCCACAAATGACAGTCATAGGTCTTGCACCAGTGCGAAAGCAACCCGTAGCAGTGGAAAAAGAAAATGGAGAATATAGCGTTGAGGTTCGTGATATTTTACCATATACGGTATATTGCGATCATAGGGGAATGGACTTCGCACCCGCAGTTCCTACATTAAGAGAAATGCTACGGCTCTGTAAAAATCCTGAATTACTACTAGAAAAAGACGAAGGATAGCAATATAAAGTAGTGCATAGGGATGATATAATTTGAAGATAGAAAAACCGAATATTCTTATAATTTTATCAGATCAGATGGCACCTCAATTAGTAGGGGCTTATGGTCGTAACGTCTCTAAGACTCCCAACCTAAAATCACTATGTGAGCAAGGAGTCCGATTCGACGCAGCGTATTGTAATTCTCCTATTTGTGCACCATCTCGAGCATCTATGATAACGGGTAAGTTCATATCAGAAATAGGCACCTATGATAATGGTGTAAACTTTCCAGCAGATATCCCCACATTTTTACATTTTTTAAGATTACAAGGATATGAGGTGGTGGCTTCTGGTAAAATGCATTATTTAGGACCTGATCAATTACATGGTCTTGAAACGAGATTAACACAAGATATTTACCCCGCAAATTACAAATGGATCCATGATTGGGAAGAGGGTCGTAAATCTGGGATAAAGAATGATAAAGGACACCTTGTGAGTCAAAAGAATACAGGTTGCCGGTCATGGTCTACTCAAATGAATTATGATGAGGAAACCCACAACCGGGCACTCGAATATTTAAGAAGACGCGTTTATACTAAGGATAGTCCAAAAAATGAACAAGAAAAACCGTTTTGCTTAATTGTTTCGTATACACAACCTCATAGCCCTTATATCACAATAGATAAATATTGGGAACTATATCAAGATGCGAATATTTCTCCTCCTAAAATTACGCAAGGATATGCAGATAGCGAAATAATTATGGACAAATGGCTCCGTAATTATGAAGGTATACCGAAAGAGCTAATGAATAATACTAAGGTCCTAAAAACTTTAAGAAGAGCTTATTATGGAATGATCTCATATATCGATGAAAAAGTCGGAGATTTAGTGGAAGCATTAGAACGTTTGGGATTTCGCGATAATACTGCGATAATATTTGCTGCAGACCACGGAGATATGGTCGGTGAACGTGGTTTTATTGAAAAACGTGTCTTTTATGAATATTCATCGCGAATACCAATGATATGGAGCTGGCCAAAGAAATGGCAACAAGGGGCAACAGTATCAGATCCCGTTAGTTTAATAGACATATTTCCCACATTAGTGGACTTAACGAACGGAGAATATCCATTTCAATTATCTGGGAAAAGCCTACTCAACCTATTACTTGAATCAACTGCTGATAAAGCAGTTGATCGAATTGTAATCAGCGAATATCACGGTGAAGGTGTTTTGAAACCTTGCTTTATGATTAGAAAAAATCAATATAAATATATTTATGTACATGGACATAGCAGTCAGTTATTTGATCTCAATGAAGATCCAGACGAGTTGAGTAATTTGAGTGGAGATTCAAATTATAAGAAAATAGAAGAAGCTCTAAAAGACATCATCTTAGAACGATTCGATTGTAACACCATAGAGAGAAGTGTTATATCAAAGCAGCAACGGTGTATTTATATCTATAAAGCTATGATGAGCGGGAAAAAAACCTATTGGGACATTAGACCTGACCCAAACCAAGATTTGAAGTATGATCAGAAATAATAAAATATAGTAGGTTAGAGTTTGATAGCCCATATTAGGCAATAATCTTTACCAAATATTATGTCTGATGATGGTATCTGATCGGTTTGGTCCTATTGAGATAATTGAAAGTGGGATTCCCAGAATCTCCTCTATCTTGCTTATATAATTTCTTATTGCTTCAGGCAAAGCATTATATCCCTTTGCGGCTATATCTGTCCATTTTTCAGCAGGTAAAGCTTCCCATCCGGGCATTTTAATATAGACGGGTTCACATCGTTCTATTATCTCGCTTTGAATGGGCCATTGATCCGATACTTCACCATCTAACTTATATTTAACACATAACTTTACTTCCTTTAAACCGCCCATTGCATCCAATAGAGTGATACATAAATGGTCATATGCGTTTAAAATACACGCATATTTTAGGCTTACCAAATCTATCCAACCAACTCGCCTTGGACGTCCCGTTGTTGTTCCATATTCGTGACCTTGCTCGCGTATTCTATGACCAATATCTGCATCCGTAACGCAGTTTTCCTTGATAGGATCTCCTTTTTTTGAGTCACTTAAAATCCCTAATTCAGTGGGAACGGGTCCTTCTCCAACACGAGATGTATATGCTTTAATTATACCTATAATTTTATCAATTTTCTTTGGGCTTACACCTGCCCCGGCACTAATTCCACCCGCCCAAGTAATCGAACTCGTACCAAACGGGTACATTCCGTGATCAATACCCAAAAGTGTCCCTTGCGCACCCTCAAAAATTATTTTCTTGTTTTGTTCTAATAATTTATTGATATAATACGTTGTGTCCTTCATATATTTCTTTAACTTTCTTCCGTATTCCAAATATTGGTTCTCGATCTCTTCAACATTGAACGGCCAATCGGCTCCAATTGCTTGAACAACCTTTTTTTTTAAATTAAAGAGACGTTGGAATTTCGGCTTAAATATATCTGGTTCTGTCAGATCATATATTCTTAAGCCATAACGAGCTGCTTTATCGCTATATGTTGGACCAATACCTCGCTTTGTGGTGCCCGCTGCATATTCTTTCTTAGTTGCCTCTTCAAGACCGTCTAAGTAACGATGAAATGGAAAGATGACATGAGCTGTGCTACTAATAACTAAATTTGGAGTAAAACCCTTCGATTCCAAGATTTCAATCTCTCTAAACAGAACTTCGGGATCGATAACTACTCCGTTTCCAATTATAATCTCTTTGTTTTGAATTGCTCCCGAAGGTAATAAATGGAATTTATACTTCTCATTGTTAACGACCACTGTGTGTCCGGCATTATTTCCACCTTGATACCTAACAACAGCATCTGCCTTTCCCGACAATAAATCTACAACTTTCCCTTTACCTTCATCGCCCCAAGAACTTCCTATAACAGCAATACTTCGAACAACCATGACAATTCAATTCTCTATAATTCTTCTTTATTGATATTACTTTTTTTAAAAATTTAGAAATAATAACCCAAAAATCGTTATTATTCGATTATATTTAAGATTTCTTATTGCTCGTGGGGTAAATTAAAAAAAATATACAAATATAACAAAAAATAAAACTAATAATCAATTAATATCCTTAATGATCCTCGAGAAAATAGTTTGTAATTTTATGGGAACCAACTGCTATTTATTTGGAGATTCAAATTCAAAAGAGATTGCAATTATAGATCCGGGTGGGAATCCCGTCATGATAAATAATAGAATTAATAGCCGAGATTACAAACCTAAATGTATAATTCTAACGCATGGGCACCCTGACCATACGGGGGCTGCTAATCTGGTTAGAAGAGAGTGGGATATCCCTATATTTCATCATCCTAAAGAATCCCCCTTAATTGATTTTCGAGATACAAAATCTATCAAGGAACCTGATGTAGTCAAAATTGGTTCAGAAGAACTTCATGTGTTAGACACCCCAGGACATAGTCCAGGCGGTATTTGTTTAGCATCTTACGATAATAAAATTTTATTTACTGGAGACACGCTGTTTCGAAGTTCTATAGGAAGAACGGATCTTGGTGGGGGGAGTTTTGATCGACTTATGAATTCGATAAAAACCAAAATTATGAGAAATCCGAAAATTTCTGATGATTTTAAAATATATCCTGGGCATATGGATGAAAGTACAATTCAAACAGAAAAAAAGGCGAATATGTATCGAAGAGATTTCTTATAGTCTTATAGTTTTATAGATGAAAAAGATTTTATGGTTTTTCACCGGATTTTAATTCTTGAGCGCGTTTTTTATTTAATTCTTTTACGTGTTTGATATCTTTTTTGATATTTTTGAATAAAGGAATCCACATGAAGATTCCTAAAGCCATAAAAACAGTCAATATTGCGTAGGTTGTTTCAAATGCACTGCTACTACCATTTATTATTAATAAATCATGTATAATCCCGCCAATTACAATTCCAAGTGCTTCCCCCACTTCTTCAAAGAAGGTTGCAACTGAGATCATCGAACCGCGAATTTCTACGGGATTCGCATCAATTAATGTTGAGTGCCAATTCGGACCGATGCCATTGTTAAAGAAGAAGAAAACAAAAAATATTGCAAATGCAATCCAAAATGCCGTATCGGATAAGACTTGACCAAAATCCATTCCATTTAAGTCGAAAGGGCGGGTCACTGCAAGTGGGAGTAAAATAGCACTCATTATCATACAGATAATACATACACCCACTCTACCTCTTTTATCTTTCTGGTATAATTTGTCTCCCATATATCCCCAAAACACGGTTCCCAGCATGATTCCAATTGCCGGTATCAACACTAAATAACCTGCAACGTCTGGACTAGCATTGCGCTCAGTTCTAAGCCAGTCAACAGCAGTCGCTAATATATATCCACCTGACATGTTATCAACAAAATTTAAGATTAGCCATCTATTAGATTTATTTTTCCATACTTGTTTGAGATCGTCAATTTGTATGCGATATGAGTATTCAATCGATTCTTCAGATAAAACTTGTTTCAGATTTTCTTCCATTTGTCCCCTCTTTGGTTCTTTGGCAGTTAATAAGATTAGTATTGCTAACATTAGACTTAACATTCCACATATTAAAAATGGTAATCTCCAAGCACTTAGGTTTGTTATATCTGCTGGGAACAGAAGTGTGACCATAAGATTGCCCAAAATATCCCCAAAAATTGTTGAAAGTCCAAAAATACCGAAAACCTTACTTCTGTTGGCAACTGGATACATATCAGACAAAATGCTATAGCTTGTCGGCAGACTTGCGCCGATACAGATTGCAGTTATAATTTGTAAGCCAATTAAACCATTATATGTTCCGACAAAATAAGTTCCAATCGATCCCAGACTATATCCTATTCCTCCTAATGCTAGAATCCACTTTCTCGGATATTTATCATTCAAATAACCATAGAATATGGTAAATGCAGCTGCCGAAAGTTTGAATATTGTATGTAGATTGGTTATCAATCTCGATTTAGATTCAGCTTCTCCCACAGACATTCCAATTAAATCCATTAATATGAATTTGGAATTAGGAACAAGAATAGCCCGGTTCGTGTAGTTGAAAATGGCTAAAAAAACGATAAAAATCACTGTGAGGATTCTTAAA
>WJKO01000044.1 GCA_014729055.1 Promethearchaeota archaeon
AGATTATGTTTATGGGCAATCTCCGATATTTTTACTTCCAAAAAGGGTTCTAGTTCTTCTATAATAACTACATTCTTCAATGGAGCAAGGAAGTCGGTGATTTCCTCCTTAGCTTCAGCAAATTCCTCTTTTACCGTTGCTTTAGCTTCATCTGATTTAATTCGTGCATCAGATTTTATTGGCTCTTGATAAACTCCATTCGCTTTAATCTCCCGTTTAGTTTCTCTTTGTAGCATTATTCCTAGATATCTCGGTAAATCACCAAAATCTTCTAGGAGATATCCCTCCATAGATAAATATACGGAAATGCCTGATACAACGATTGCGGTAATTAGGAATCCGATATATGATCCACTGAAAAAGCTCCCTAAAAGTTCATACCAAGGGACGAATAAAATTGTAATGGTTTAAATTCAGGATTAATTTCTCCCGATTCCTTTTGATTTAATATAAATTTGAAGGAAACATTGCTTTGATCATTTTTTAAGCCCCTCTTTTATAATGTAACAAAATTTAATATATTAAATTATATATAATAAAAGTTAATATATTAAATTATAATATAACGATAAAATATTCAACCCATATAGATTCAAATATCCCCTCTTATTTTTAATTATATCATTATGAAGAATTTAGCACAAATGCCAAAAAGGGAATGTATTATCAACGAATTTATCACCTTGCGCTTGGAAGATGGGCAAGCCGAGCTGTATCTTAACGGAGAAAAGTTCCGGCAGTGCAAATACCTTTTTATCGTAAATCCCGAAAAGAACCTCGGCGCAAACGTGAACTCCATCGATGAAGCAGCGGAAATATTCGAGCGCACCTTGGAGCAAGCGGAAGCAAAAGAGAATATCACGCCCGAGCAATTGGGAATTACGCCCGAAGAGATGTTTTGGGGACATTGCAGCAACATCCAAGCGTGGGTAGAATACGACTACGACACGAGGCTTCTTCATTCCAACCTGGCGTTTCCGCTTCTGAAAAAACTTGCGGATTTGGGCGATAAGAACGCGCGAAGGGTGTTTCGGGAGGAGGTAGTGAAGAGATTTATCGATGGGACGGATAATACCCGCAGATTTCTCTGTATAGAAGAATATATAAAAAACTTGAGCGAGGAGGAGTTAGGGGTAATCGTCCCGCCTTCTGAGGCTTATGCGATAGCACAGATAGAACGCATTACTCAAGATCCGATGCAGATTACCTCTCTGGGGGCTGATCGGAGTTCTCATAGTTATAATGTGAAGAACAGACACATAAACGGAATATATATAAGTAACCATGAAACTAAGTATGTCCCAAAAGCCGTGCTCGAATTACCCTATCTTCGATATTTCAGCTACTTTGGAAAAGGTTTGAAAGCGGTTCCTGAATGGTTGAGCGAACTCGAAAATCTGCGGGTGCTTAAATTAAGCTCAAATGGGATTGAACGATTTACGACGCTGCGGCTCCCCACTCTTGAGAAATTAGATTTATCTTATAATAATTTGACTACGATTGATTTTTCCGGGTGTGTCTTGCCGAATCTAAGATTTCTTGATTTAGGTAATAACAAATTCATAAAAATAAAGGGATTAAATACCTTAAAAAATCTTGGAGCTCTTATTATTTTTAATAATAATAAACTAAAACACTTACCTGACGGTCTATTCGAGCTGGAGAATCTCGGTTCTGTACGAGCAGGTCGTATAATTGAAGAAAGTGAAGAATTTAAAAAATTAAAGAAAGCAATAAAAAAGAATTTTAAAAAGGAATATTATAAGTTTTAGTCTATAAAAAAAACCAATATCTTATTATAGATATTCATTATTATCGAAAAGAGAGTTATTCTCGGTAAGATCTTCAAATAATACTCGCAAATCTTCTCCATCTCCATCAATCCTAGTCTCTCCAAGAAATTCTATAAATTTCTTCGTGTAGTACTGGAGCATCTTAAGCTTTCCCTCTTTATCTGTAGTTTTATACTCCAAAAAACTTCCGGCATTTGCGGGATCGGGCGGACTAAAGAAATATGACAATGGGAAGATCGTCGGATTATCCTCTTGCCCGAATAAAGTGGGCTTGATAGCTTCAATTGCGGCTTTCAATTCTGAGCCCCATTTTTCATCAAACCACTTCGAAGCTACGGGATCTAATACTCTATTGTCTTGGAGATTCACACCCGTAATTTCCTCGGCGAAATGTACTCTATTCTGACTCATCGCAAAAAGTAACCCGTGGTTAGATAGGCTCCTACGATCATAGACAAACGCAAACACCCCGGGTAAGCTGGTATAAAGAAGGATGCTTTGAACCGTCTTATGAATCTCCCAGTCATTTATGCTTGTAAATTTCACTAAAAAATCACTAATATGATAATGCTGTTCTGTGTAAACACCTTTGGAATCAATCTTATTCCTCGTTGTAAATCCCATGCCATTTTCCAAATAGAATTTTACTTGACATTTCTTTCCATCGGGGATTAAGGAGAGCGCCGTATATACTTTTTTATAGATCGGTTCGAGCTTGGTGGCATATTCGCCCCAAAGCACATCCAAGCCCAAATTAAAATCGATGGATTTGTACCCAAGATACATATTGCCTCTTAATCTATCTGCTGCAGCGGTATAAAGTGAGGTAATAAGCGCGTTTGAGTCCGAAAAAATCTCTTGTAATTCGGAAAATGGAATCATATAATTAAATTCCGTCTTATACTGGCTCTCTAAGATGGGGTTGCCCCCGTATGATTGCAATCTAAAACCAGATCCTCCCGTATTCAATCCTAAAACCGCATCTTGCCCCGAAATAAAGGCATCCCGCAAGATTCTTACGACATCACTCCAGTCATGATCCGTGTTAGTGGGACGGAGCAGATAATGAATGAAAAATTCGAGCATCTGATCTTCCGAACGCTCCTTCCACATCGCAATATTATCCGCTTGCTCGGAATGGGCACCGAAGATAGTCTTCATCCTTTTTTCCGTGACATAATCTTTCATGATAGTTCGGAGCAAGGGGGCGATCTTCTGGAGTATAGAGTTTCTTCCGCGCGTATTAATCTCATCCATATCTCTAAGAAGTGAAGCGAAATACGGATTATAGATTTTATTATTAATCTCGTTTATTATATCTCCGTAATGCCATTGTCCTAAGATTTCTTGGTTAAATTATTAATGTGATATTTATAGATAAAATTAGGTGAAATTTAAACTTATAACTATATTTTTTAAAAGTTATCAATTCTTAAGAATAGTGAATTTCAAAATAACATTCATGAAGTGAGATTGATGGAATAC
>WJKO01000546.1 GCA_014729055.1 Promethearchaeota archaeon
ACGCATATATGGGTAGATGTCCCGGTGTTTCAACATCTGATGTTATCAGTCTTAGAGCCGAAATACTATCAAGAAGGCACGATATGCCTAAAAAGATAATAGAGGAAGAGATAAGGGGGTCCATGAAAAACATTAGGGCTACAGATATCAACCTTTTAGAAGAAGGAGTTGAAGCCTATATTAAATGGGCAAAGATAAAAGGTTATATGGATGGACAAGGCAGATAAGAAAGGATAAGAATAATGAAAGAATTGAACAAATCTTTTGTAGATTATTTTCATAGATTTAGCTATTCAAGGGTAACTAAGCATTTATATTTAGAATGTAATGAAAAATATACGAATAATGAAATTGGAATTCCAAAAGAAATTCTTTCGGACTTAAAAAAACTGATTGAGGAGATATTAGACGAGGAGTAAAATGCCGGACAACTTGGAGCTGGAAGAAAAGAGAAAGTGCATAAAAGTATTTTATGAATATCACGCGACACCATATGAAAAAATTTACATAAACGTTGCTCTGTTCGTCGCTGGGATGATCTCAGGGCTATTAATTGTAATATTAGCATGGAATGGATGGTTAAAATGAAAAAAGAGTTTAATACGGAGGACGTAATTAGCGTAACGACTGGAATATTAATGCATGAAATCGATGGCGTTTATGATGTTATAAACCATGTAATGAATGTAAATGCATTTACTCACCAATTGCCAGGCTTATCAATAGAGGCCACAAACGAAATATTTAAGCAACACCCTGAACTGTTAAAAGTAACAGCCGATGACGTAAAGTTTATTGATAAAGAAGTCGGATTCGAAATCATAAGGGGTTTACACCAAAGATTTGGAGAGAAACTCGTATTGAAAGGAGGAGAATGATGTGGTTTCGATGGTTTGAAAATGAACATCCGCTTAGAATTAGCATAATTATTAAAATAGCTATAGTTCTTATGCTTTTATTTACATTTTCGATTATGTTTTTATTGCCGCATACTGGATTTATCTGGGTTGTGGATTTGTTAATACTTTTAGATCTTTTGGTTGTCGGATATATAATGATTTGCTATTGGAATGAAACGAGAAGAATGTGACAGGAAAGAAAATGGGAATTTCATATATTGATATATATTTATCTGGGATAAATGAGGGGTATTCATTAATTGCTTCAAAAGCATCATCAATCGATAAAAAAGAAGTTATCATCGTAACTTTTTACGATGATGATGAAGACGAAATAATGAAAATAAAATATGAAGACTTAAAAAAAGTTATTTCAATGATCAAGCCGCTTGAAATTGATGATTGACAACACTCTTTACCCGGCTTATATTAAATGTAGCCATAATGGCTATTTTCCTTTTTTTCATTTTTTAGTTTTTTATCCTCTAGTTCTCGGCGTAAGTTAGCTTCTTGCGCCGAGTTTTTATTATAGGAGTAAATATGTTCGTTTATTCTAAAAACAAATTATTAAGAAACTGGATGAAAATTAACGACATTGAAAGAATTATCATCAAAGAAGACGGCCTATCTTATATAGCCGGACAGAAAAAAGGGCCTTTATATTTCTCTGAGATTAATGGATTATATTCAACAGATGCTATTTATTATTGTATTTTAGAAGACCTGAAAACGGTATTTAAAAATGAAACGAATGATTTGTTGCTATTCGGATCACAGGTCGAATATTACGAAATAATTATACATTTAGAAGAGAAAAGAGGAGGCGTCGAATTTAAACATGCATATGAAGATTATTGTTATATAATTGATATTATAGACATATTTATAAATAATGCAAAAATAAAAAGGATAAATTCAAGGATCTATAAGATATGCGGAGACCAACTAAAAAGATATTCATCAAGAATGGTTAGGCTTCAGCAAACAAAATCATTTAAGGCATACCCTAAATTTGGTGATAACCTTAAAACTGTTTGACATAGTCGTTATATGACTATTTTATACTTGACATATGCCAAATATGCATGATAGCATGAACCATGTTCGATTTTTTATCCACAATTCTCACTTTCATTGAAGCGGTGGCGCTTACTCCGGGCGTTACCGCTTTTCCTTTTATCCGATCGCCGCTAGGGCGGCATTCAGGCATGAAGCCCGTTATCTTGCGAGCGGGCTTTAATTCCACAGACAGAAAGCCATGGACTGGATAGAAATAATATCTGAATTCGGCTGGCCAGCACTAATTCTCATTATGGTTGCTTTTGCCATGAAGCATATTGCCGAATGGCTTTCTCCACTCCTAAAAGAAGCATTCGAGATCTGGAAAGCAAGGCAATTAAATCAAATAAATTGCTCATCAAAACATGATGAAATCGTGAAACCAATTTGTAAAAAAATTGATAACATTATGCATAAGGTGGAACAGGCAGTCTCGAATATGAGCAAGTCTAATCATCGGCTTTATGAAAAAATAGACGAGCTAACAAAGGATATAAACAATAAAATTGAAAAACAAAACAAGACAATTGAAAATCTAAAATACAGATTTATACATCTCAAGGACAGATTAGATGGCATGCAAGAAGAAGAAGAAAGGCAAAGGAAGTAAGAAAAAAAAATAAATGCCTACAAAACCACCAACAATATGCAGATTCCCTGGGTGTAAGTCACATACACGAGAGCAGCACGGATTTTGTGCGGTACACTATAGGCCATATAAGAACAAATATGAGACGAGGAGAGATAACGCACATGTTAGGGGATACAATAGGCAATGGAAATATATTAGGAAAAGAAAGCTGATAGAAGATCCAGTATGTAAAGAGTGTGGGGCAAATGCCACACTAGTACATCATAAGGACGAGAATCCAATGAACAATGACCCAGGCAACCTTGTCTCGATGTGCGTGAAATGCCACAATTACACGCATGGATGGGGTAATGCGAAGAGTGTGAAAGGACACAATAAAATCAAAGGGATAGGCCTTTAAGTCTCTATAGCC
>WJKO01000547.1 GCA_014729055.1 Promethearchaeota archaeon
ACCATTATAATTGCCCAACACATATATATGGAACAGTTTTAAGTGAAGAAGATATTTTAGCAAAAAGATATAACTTCACCGATGACACAGAGGAGGGCGATTTTGTTATTGTTCTAAATACAGGTGCTTATACCCATACGTTTTCCAACAGATTTCCATATTATAGACCTAAATTTTATATAATCGAGGATAAAACTATTCAATTGATTTCAGAAAATTATTAGCGAATTCATAGAAAAAATAAAAAACTTTGAAATCCAATGATATCAAAATGTCAGACACTACATTAAAATATAAACGAACGCCCTCTAAAAGATGCAGAATTATAGACTTAATCAATGGTCCATATGATGAATCAGATAAATCTATTTCGACAATTTTTGGAAATGTTCGACGCGCACGGATTTATGCAGATTTAATATATAAAAAAGGAGAAGAACAACAGGAGAGCGATGAATCTATGATTAAATCGACTTCTGGGTCTACAAATAAGCTGAATTTCCTTATTGATGATGGTACTGGCAAATTATGGATTAATCTTTGGGGTGTAAATCCAGAACATTATAGAGATATAGAACCAGGATGTTTAATTCATGTAGTAGGGACGGTTAAAAAAAAGAACACAAATGATGTAATCTTTTATACTGATTTTATAACAAGGATCGATAATCCGAACTTCCAGACTTTACATGAATTAAAAATGGTAGAATATATTAAAGATCATGGGAAAGAAAAAGTAGATACACAAGCTAGCCAGAGTAGATCTATAAATGAAGACGACGTTGATGAATTTATTACCAGTCAAGAGAAAGCGGAATTGCAAGAACAAGAACCTAAAATTGATGAAAATATTGATGATTTTGATTTAGACCCGTCAGATTTTGATGAATTAGAACTTGAAGACATCGTCATTGAGACTATCAAACATAATGATGTGGGAGATGGTGTTTCTCTCAATGATATAATAAAGAAAACAAATATATCGAAGGATGTAGTTGAAGACATTATTAAGCGTTTAATTTTAAATACAAAAGTATATTCTACAAAAAACGATAACTACAAATTGCATTCTCAATAGCTCTATCAAATTTTTTTTTTCGTAAAATGTTTAAGTAATCAAATATTTTTTCTATAGAGATATTTAAGAAAACATTCTAATTGGTGAATAAATTGGATAAAGAAAAATATATGGCTTTATTAGACAAAGGATACGAAGATATGCCAGAAACTACGAGAAGTACAGAACGATGGGAAATCCCTAAAGCAGATATTGAATATGAAGGAAAAACAACCGTTATCAAAAACTGGAAATATATAATGGATGAACTTAACAGAGACGAAAAAAGACTATTTAAGAAAATGTGTAAAGAACTCGGGGTCGCGGGTGATATTAAATCTTCGAGTGGAAGAGCTATTTTGAAAAGTATTGTAAAGAGACATTCCTTGAATAATTTCATTAAGAAGTACTGTCAAGATTATGTTATTTGCCCTACTTGCTCAAAGCCAGATACCATAATTACTAAAGATGGGAGAAATCACGTTTTAGTATGTCAGGCTTGCGGCACCCGTAGAATAATTAAACTTTAAATAAGTATTAGGCGTAGATATTGAGATTAAAATGAAAGTATATATTAAACTTCATAACAAGCCCTCAGGTCAAGTAATAGCTGTATGTGATGCTGATTTATTGGGGAAAGTCATCAAAACCAAAAAATTGAGCATCAATGTTTCTACAGGATTCTATAAAGGAGAGTTAATATCAATTGAAGAAGCGATAAACATATTAAAAAACGCAAGCAACTTTAATATCATCGGTTCTAATATTATCGCGGCTGTTGTCAGGAATAAGATTATTCCGGATACAGCGATTCTTAAAATCAATAACATTCCACTCGCAATGAAATTTATAATATAAAACTATGAATTTAAAACATAGTCTAAGGAGCAGAATCTTAATTGGTTAATTATTTTTGTGCGAAATGTGGTAAAACAATAGAGGATATTGATAAAAAATGTTATAAAGAACATTTCATTTGCAAAGAATGCTATTTAAAACAATCTCCATTGTTTAAAATTGAGAAACATTTTAAATTATATATATGTCCTCATTGTTCTTCATATATGTTTGATAATCCAAATTCGAATGAACCGTTTAATCAATCATCGGGAAATATGATTAAAGATATTGGAGACGCTTTTTTCTCGGCTATATTATCACCAATTATTGATTCAAAAAATATTCATTTTGATTTAAATTTTGATTTAGAGAGTTTTAAAAAATCAAATGAAAACTATGTTGAATGTAATTTGATTGGTAAAGACTTAAAAGAAAATGTTGAAAAGGAACAGGTTGTTACCTTCAAAATAAAGAAAAGCACATGTCCGAGTTGTAGTCAAATAAAAGGGCACAGATATGAGGCCGTTATTCAATTAAGAATAAGTCAAATAAAAAAGTATGAGCCCACAATACTATTTAATGAATTGAATAATTTCATGGAAAATTTACGGCAAAAAAATGCCAAATTATTCATCACCGAAATTAAAGAAACAACAAACGGTTACGATCTCCGCTTAAGTAGCAAAGCATTGCTCAATAAAATCAATTCTTTCATTTCTGACAAATACCACGTAATCAAAAAATTTTCAAAGAAACTTATTGGAACTAATCCTAATACTGGTGGAAAACTATATAGACCTTATTTATTGTTAAAATTAATACCAATTAAAACAGGTGATGTCTTTCAACTCTATGAAAAGCAATATTTGATTACAAAAATTCTACCAAATAGGATTAAACTTGATAATATGAAAACAGGAAAGAAATCTACTAAAAAATTGACCTTTTTTGAAAAGCGAAACCTTACGTTTAAGTTTAATGTTTATAATAATTGATTTGGTGTGAGAGAGAATTTGTATGGAAATTTTGATAAGAAAATAGATGAATTAGAACGAAAAAAAGATCGAAACCGCATTCGAATTAAGGATTCAGAGGATAGAGATGCATTTCAACGTGTATTTGATTCAAGAACCATCAGTGAATTAGAAAAACTATTAAATCAAGGAATTATCGGCGAAATAATCGGGATTGTTTCTCAAGGTAAAGAAGCTAATGTATATTTTGCATACGATTTGGATATGAACCCAATTGCCTTAAAAATATATAAAATTGACATACAATCTGCAAAATGGATGAAAAATTACATACGTGGGGATCCTAGGTTTAAGAAAATTGGAAATTCACCTGATAAAATTATATACACTTGGTGTCAGAAAGAGTATAAGAATTTAAAAATACTGAATAAAGTAAAAATTCCCGCACCCAAACCTTTAAAATCAAAAGCAAATATTTTGGTAATGAGTTATATTGGGGAAAATAATGGAACTCCAGCTCCTAAATTAAAGGATTCAACCGAATCAATTTCTGATC
>WJKO01000548.1 GCA_014729055.1 Promethearchaeota archaeon
CATTTAAGAGTAGAAAGGAATCTAATAAATGTTTTTTATGTGGATTAAGTAAATTTGAATATCGTGCATTCAAAACTTCAACTGATCCACCAAACCAATTTAATTCTCAACATGTAGGTTTAACATCGTATAAAACCGACTTACGGTATAAAAAAAGTAGATTAATAGAAGAATTTGATATAATCATTGAAAAAATTGCTGAAATTACTAAAGATTCGACACCAAAAGAAGATCTAAAAAAGATAATGAATTTGTACTATATTGATCTAACACGCCCTCATTTTTCTCTTAAAGAAGAAATTGAGAGAAAAAATGCAAATAAATCTCATTTTCTAACGCTGTTAGAGCAAAAAACCGAAATAAAAAGACACAATGAGAAAATCTTAAAAAGAATGACGCCTGAAATCAATAACCAAGAGAGAAAATTGAATTCGTTAAAAAAATCTATTTCTAAATTGACTGATCTTAGAAAAACAAGGACAGAACGCGATTTTAGAAGTTTTTACAAAGATATTGAAAATGGCTGGGAAGAAATCACACAAAGTAAAACCTTCAGAATTTTCTATGTAGAAAAATCGGATTGTTTAATAGTAGGTTCATTATCTAATAATAATAATGTAAAACAAAAGAATATTAAGAATCTCATTCAAAATCCAACAATGTCAAGAAGCCAATTAAATGTACTACGATATTTAATTCATTTTTCTATACTTAAAATAAATAATAAGAGGAATAATAATTTAGCCCTTAAATTCATAATTATTGATGATCCTGACCATGAAGTTCAGACAAAATTGATAGACTATATTAATAATACCTTTATTGAAGAACTTGATTTTCAGATTATTTTATTGAGTACTAAGTACGAAAATTCGAATATTGAAAATTGGCGGTCTGAGGAATTTACTTCATTTCCTGGGGTTAAGAATATAAGAAATAATAAGCATAAACAGATGATTATAAACAGTTGGGAGGAACATTAAATGATTAGAAATCATAATCATAGAAATATATTAGACATTACACTAAATACCCAAACAATCGAGCTATTAAACAATAATGATATCTACGGAGACGAATTTATAAATAAACTGTATTGTATTCTTTCAAGAAAAGAAGCACCATTGGATTTTGAACCTTATCAAGGAAGTAAATTTGTTAGTGAAATTATTAAAAAAGTTTCATTTACTTTAATCCATAATGATTTCCCGAGAGATGATGTTGCACTAATACTTAATTCACTGGAACCTGAAGATATTATTGAAAAAGCGGCAATTGGATTCTTTTTCAGTCTATTACTCTACGGTAACCATAGCATAGATGACTTTCATGTAATTAACAGACGAGGGTTAGGATTCGATTATGTCGGACAAGAAATAGGTAGAGATGGTAATGTTAGTACTATCATTTTTGAATTTTCAGGATGTGATGCAAATTCAACTCATAACTTTCAATCAAGAATAAGCAATAAAAATGGAAGGCTTAGGGAAAAGTCTTTAGAACAATTAGTAGATTCAATTATGATAGGGGTGGTCGGATTCTCAATTAAAAAATATATATATTGTGAGAGGGTGAATTAAATGAGTGAAAACGGATATAATATTAATCTTAACGCACAAAGAGAACGAGATGGTATAAAAGACTTAATGAATCAAAAGTCAAAATTCATCGTGAAACTAAATCAGAGCTATGAATATTATAAGTCGAATAAAGCTAAAGATTTACGAGAAAAAATAGTTGATGCCGAGACTAAAATAATTGATCTAATAAGAAGAGATGAAGCTAAATCTAAACAAAAGCGATACAATAAGCTGATGTTTATTTCACTTATTAGCGCAATTAATACTATGTTTTATTTTCATCCACAAGAGGCATTAAAATTAGCATTGAAAGGAATCATCGACACAAAAATTGAAGACAATAAGAAGGACATTCTATTTTTATATCATCAAGACCTAATAAAATCTTCTAACAAACCAACTTCTCTCTCCCAGTTTTTCTTAGATATTATTTTAGAGCAATATATACAACAAGATCTCCATTATAATGAAATAAAATTTAATAAAACTCCCCTTTATATATTTTCTAATTTTGATTATAATTCAATAAAATTAATAGAATTAAGTCCAAGGAAAATTTCAACATATCCATTATATTCTCCAGAATTATCTAAATACATAAAAAATCTTCAAAAACAGCATATATTTCATATTAAAGAAAACAGACTAATTGAAGGAATTAACTACGAAATAATTCAGTCTAAAGCTAGAATTTATGAATATAATATACAAAAACGAATCATTGAAAAAATTAAACAATTAGTAAACGAATTTTCGCATTTTGATGTTGATGAGATTACCGAATGGGAAAAAAAGACGCATATTTTAGATTATTTTGAAACAGATAGTCGGATAATATAGGATTTTATAACTATACTAGAGCTAAATATCGTACATTATTTCCTAATCATAGTAGAAAAAAGTGGGCAGTCATTTTCTTACATAAAGTAATTCTATAAGCAAATAGTCAGCTTGCTTATTCCCTTTTTAGATAGTATAATGCCGACAAAAAAGTAAATGACCTCATATCCATAATACTATTTAAGGGAGCTAAGGAACATTCCATAGAATTATCCCGCTTTAGATCCAGTCCCAATAAACTAATCTCCGCCACTTTAATCATTATGTAAAAAAGATCGATAAAAATAAATATCTCCTAGTTTATTATCAAACTTGAAAAAATATGTGCAGTCCAAAAGTTGAAGATTTAATCGACCAAGATAAACTAGATGATAGTCTTAAGGGGAAAATAGCTCGCTATGTAATTAATTTAAATAGGACAGCGAGTCTTAAAGAGATAAAGGAAAATGTCCAAGATAATAACCGAGAAGTAGTGCTACTTAATCCGACGGTCAGAGGAAATACAAATATTGTACGTTGTAGGGGTGATCTTTCTTTCTTACCAAGAAGAAATTTATTAGCAGAGCGTAAACTAAAGGATATAAACAACATCTCAAAATCGGAGAATGGGGACGATGGAATTGTTACGGTAATATCGGACAAGTCTAAATCTGCCTTAGATGAATTAATCAAGGAAGGAGCAGTAAAAAAAGGTAGAAATAAAAATAACATTGACGACAAGACTATTTATTATGGTTGGTGTGGAAATGATCAAATTACAGAACGATACCTGTCTGGTTTGAAAGAGTAATTTTTTTGATTTTTCCCGAATAATACATCTCCGGATGATATTTAAAAATCAAGGATAAATTATAATATTTTCTCTTTTTTCTTTTCGTCGAAATCTTTAGAGCTTCTAGTTATTTTTATGTAAGGTTTTCAAGATATTAGACATTTCAATCAATATTATTCATTTATACAGACTCATCATGAAGAAATCATAAGATTTAAATCACATTATGGCTTTTCTATCCTATGGCAGGAAGGCATAAAAAGGCTATCAAGCCGATATACAGAAGATTATGTGCAGAAACAGAAAATGGTAAGGTGTTGATTAATGAATCATTTCCTATTCGATGTCCGTATTGTGGCAGCTCCATTGTTAGAACACATGGCACTCAAGCACGCAAAAATACAAGAGTTGAAGGATTTAAATGTGCAGATCATGGTTGTGAATTCTTGAAAGACCATAATGAAGGCAAGCAATTTACGATAACGTCTTCATTTTCATTCGTAAATGGAATGAAGCACACTCTTCAGAGAATTATCGAACTTTTTGCACAATCAACACGTTCAAAACGTGAGATTGCAAAAGATTTTGGAGTTACACCCGCATTAATAACATTTCTCTATCATAAATATATTGAAGCACTTGAGAATCTACATAATCTTGATGTGCTGGTTGTTGAACCACAAGAAGATACTGCAATTTCCATCGATGAAACATTTATCAAGATTGACGGCAAAAATTTCTATATTATTATAGCCACAGGATATGCAACGCGGCGTGTACTTGCACTACGCGTCTCTGAAAGTCGAAAGGAGGAGGATCTCCGTGCATTGTTTGATGAAGCAGATCTCAATACAAAACACCCCATCAGCATCGTTACCGCCGATGCATGGAATGGAACGCGAGCGATGATTAAAAATCTAAACCGTCCAATTACGTTTGTCATCCACAAACATAAAAAACCCTATGATAAGGCGGTCATTTGGAAGATAGAATATTATAATACTATTAGAAAAATCACAGAGATAGGAATAAAGACAGACTTCTTTAAGAGAAGGGGAAAAAGAGAATTCAACTATACCAGTCGCAAACAAAATACCATTTCTAAACCAAAAAGAAAACGCGGAAGACCTAAGGGTGTGAAAAACGGTCAAGGAAAGAAAAGGAAAAAGTCCCGCAAACCAAAGAAAAAACGGGGAAGGAAGTCCCTTTTTGCCGTTTTTAAGAACGGGAAGAAGGGATATGCAAAGGTTGACCCGTATCATGTAAAGATACGGGTCGGATGCGACATCCCATGGGCTGTGAACGCAGCTTTAAAAGATGTCAATGAACTGTTTTCCCAAAAGTTCGTGCAAAATAATGTTGCGGAATATATAAATAGTGTGATTTCCTCTTATCTTCCCTTAACAGGTCCAAAAACTGTCGACTCAATTGAGAGAACTTTGAAATCATTCTTTTTGCTGCGGAATCATCCCGAATTAATTGATTGCATACGGATTTCGCATCAGTTTCAGCGAGCCTTTTCCGAGTATCAAATCATTAATTTTCCTTATCGGGAGGTGGTGTTATCGTAGAAAATAAAAGAGATTTAAAAAAAAGAGATGATTTTATAATTTATCCTTCACTTTTAAATGTCATCCATCTCCGATAAAATAGCAATTTACCAAATAACAAATTTCTTGAAAAGTCAAATTTTCTGATAGTATAGATTGCTCGTAAATTACATGAAACACATTTTTACATCAGACAAAAGAACTTCTACCAATTTTCTAATATTTTCTAAATCTCTATCTAATTCATTCGATAGTGTTTCTAAAAAGAACTCGCGTAAGTTTTCTAACGAATTATCAAGTTGGTGTATCAATTGTTTATTTTCTCTTTCTCTGCAATTTACATTATATAAACTGGAAAACTCATGGATTAAATTCTCACCTTTATCGCTAATAGATAAAGTTGTGGATGGAGGATGAGTATGTGTCAGTTTAGTTTCAATATATCCCTTCTTTCTCAGATAGGAGATAATATAATAAACCGATGATGGAGCAAGATGAAAGTTGCCTGTCAAATTGATGTCATTTTCTATAACAGACAGAATATCTTTAATAGATATCCCTTTAGATTGTTCTATGATCCGCAATAATATCAGATATATGTCTTTCAATTTCGTTCTCCTGTTATGTTATGTAATGTTTTTGATTCTAGAACTTTTCTAGAATTCATGTTCTTGATCTAGGGTGTTTCTAGAATCGAAAGTTTAATTCTAGAGTTTTACTAGAATTAAATGAGTTGATTCTAGAGATTTCCTAAAATTAATAGATTAATTCTAGTGTTTCTCTAGATTTGAATTTCAACCGGAATAAATTGTTAAACTTCTTCCCCAAATCGGCATATATGCTTTCTTTGGTTACTTCCGGCAGATCGGGGCGGAGTTGTACGGCATACTCTCTGATTTGTGTAATGATATCCAATTCAATTTCTAGATGTAACGTGTTCAACACGTTTTCAGTATGTAATATGAATGTGTCAACTTTTTTAGCGTTCAGACGTTTATCGTTTCTCGCGGCTATATCTTTCAATTTGATGACGATTGAACGCAATAAATGAGGCGGGATTTTGAAGATCGGCTGAAACACAACAACGAACAAGGCACACCGTAAGGTATGACCCCGCAAGCATGTATCGTTTAGAGTAAACTTTTGAGTTTGTATCAAGATTTCATCGTAATAGAGATCCAAATAGCTGGTCTTTGTGTTGAGCCCGTCTTTGACGATGGCATTTTTATAATCCCACCTTTCCAGCCAGTCGCAATTGGTTTTTGGCGAAATTAATATAGGACCAAGCTTGTGGTGATATATGCCAATCATAAGTTTATATCGCTGGTATTTCTTCAAGGTTACACATCTCCTAAATCAACGGGCTTTCGCAGGAAAACATGCAATAGACCTTTCAGAAA